>SYAB01000101.1 GCA_005787665.1 Actinomycetota bacterium | reverse complement strand
GGTGCCGATCGGCGTCCCCCCGGTTCCGGTCGGGGGCCTGGTGCCCGTGGGCGCCCCGGTGGTGGGCGCCCCGATCGCCGCCGCGGGCGCTCCGGTGGTCGCTCCATTGGCCGGCGCCCCGATCCTCGACATGGCCGGTGCGGGCGGCAAGGGTGCGCCGACCGGGCCCGCTCCGGCCGGCGCGCCGGTCGCCGGTCAGCCGATCATCCCCGGCCCGACGGCCGGCTGAGCGAGAGCAGAAGCGATGCGGAGGGTTGTCCGGGGCGCGCTGGCGCTGACGGCGATCGCGGCGAGTGTGATGGCGGGGCCGACCGGTCTTGGCTTGGCGGCGTCCAGTCGGGGGAGCCAGTTCGACATCGTGTCGGTGCAGCCCGAGTCGGGCCCGGCGGTCGGCGTGGCGCACCCCGTGGTCGTGACGTTCGGCGGGCCCGTCGCCAACCGGCAGGCTGCCGAGCGCGCCCTGGACATCACGTCCGCCCCCGCGATGCCGGGCAGGTTCGAGTGGGCCGCCGACAACGTCGTGCAGTGGGTTCCCGATGGATTCTGGCCCGCCCACAGCACGGTGGCACTGTCCGTCGGCGGCAAGCCCCGGACCTTCGCGACGGGACCGAAGGTCGTCGGCGTCGCCAGCATCTCCGATCACACGTTCACCGTCACCATCGACGGTGTCGAGGCGGGTCCGTCGTCCCCGCTGCCGGCGCCGCATCACCGCCCCAACTTCGGCAAGCCCGGGGTGTTCCCCGCGTCCATGGGGCGGCCCACCTACCCGACGCCGGTCGGCATCTACCGGGTGATGGCCAAGGACCGTGGGGTGGTGATGGATTCGAGCACCGTCGGCATCCCGGTCAACAGTCCCGACGGTTACCACCTCGAGGTGGACTATGCCGTCCGTTTCACCGGCCGCGGACTGTTCGTGCACTCGGCGCCGTGGGCGGTGAACTCACTCGGCAACGAGAACGTCAGCCACGGCTGCGTGAGCCTCAGCGTCGAGGACGCGGAGTGGTACTTCAACACCGTCAACGTCGGTGATCCCATCATCGTGCGGGAGAACAGTCTTGAGGTTCCCTCGGAGCCCAGGATGGGTGTCGCCTACTGATCGGTCTCACCGGATCGAGCGGGTGACCTGGGCGAAACTGAACTGCCAGCGTTCGACGACGTGGAACCCGAACCTACCGGGCACCTGATAGGCCATCGACCGCCCGAGGCGTGGGCCGGGTGCCAGCGCGGCGCCCTGCTCATGGTCGGGCCGGGTGGGATCGCGCTCGGTGACGGTCCACAGCGCGGGACAGTCCGGCATCTTGTCGGCCCATGCCCAGACTGCGATATGGCTGTCCCACAACCGTTCCCGTTGTAACGCCGTCCGGCCGCGGCCGTAGTCGCGCAGCTTCTGATAGACCTCGGGGCGGGCCGCGGTCAAGGGCCGGATCGGTCCGGGCTTCCACGTCGTGGAGTTGTCCAGGACCAGGCAGTCGCCGGGTGCGGCGTGCCGGCCGATGACGTCGGCGACTGCGCTGTAGTCCATATCCGCCTTGGCATACGGGCCGCGCTGGGCCAGATAGTTGGGCGCTGCGACGGCGGCGAAGCAGGCCAGGATCGCCGCGATTCCGGCCCGCGAGCGGCCCACCGTGACCACGCACAACCCGAAGAGCAGGGCGAACGCCGGCACCGTGAACGAGAGGTAGCGGGGGTAGTAGATCGGATTCCGCAGCAGCGAATACGCCAGCAGCGCGACGGTCGGGACCGCCATCCAGGTCAGGGTGATCGCGGCCAGCGAGTTGGGCTGGTCGGCGCCGCGCCACAACCGCACCGTCAGACCGGTCGCCAGGATCATCCCGCCGGCGATCGCGGCGGGCAGCGAGAGGTCGAAATACTGCTCCTGCAGGATCTCGCCGACGGTGTCGGGGCCCAGCGGGGAAATCCACTGCACCTGGAACAGCTGCGACTGCGCGTAGAGGAGAAACGGGACCACCGCGGCGGCGGCGCCGGCCGCGGCCGCGGCCCAGTTCCGCACCGTCCGGGGCCTGCGCCCGCAGGTCAACACCACCACGGCGTGGGCCGGCACGATCAGCAGGAGGAACACGTTGAGCACCGTGGCACCGGCGAGCATGACCCCGTATGCGCCCCACCACCAGGGCCGTCCGCGCCGCGCCGCGAGCACACAGAAGACGGTCAACCACACCGCGACCGCCATCGACAGTGCATACGAGCGGGTCTCCATTCCCGCCCAGGTGACGCGGGGCAGGATCGCGAACACGATGCCGGCGGTGAGGGCCACCGTCCGGGTGGACAGCTGTTTGCCCAGCACGACGACACCGGCCGCGGCCAGTCCGGCGGCGAGCGCGCTGGACAGCCGGGAGGCGAACTCGGTGGCCGGGAACACCGCATACCAGCCGTGCATCAGCAGGTAGTACAACCCGTGGACGGCGTCGATGTTGGCCACCATCCGCCACAGTTGCGGAACCGATCGCGTCGCCGCCGAGATCGTCGCCGCCTCGTCGAACCACAGCGACGGGCGGGCCGCACCGGCCGCGCTCACCGCAGTCGTCAGCACGGCCACTGCGACCGCGTCCCACGGCCGGGCCGTGGCCGCGGGACGCTGCGCCCGGGCGCGGGTGGGCCGTTCCTGAACCGAGATGCTCACGCTGGTCGCTTCCGTACCCTTTCCGACCCTCTCCGGCCCGAGATCCCGGGATGGCCTCCGGGGCAAACCGTATCCCTACCCGGACCGGGTCGCTCGGGGTGGCTGTAGTGAACGTCACGGTGCCGCGTTTGCCCTTGTGAAGCGGCATCGGGCGGGCGGCCGCCGAGCGCGCGTGGCGGGAATCTCGCCCTGCCGACGCGCTGAGAGGTTAATGTTCCCCGGAGCGTCGAAACGAAAGCACTGGAGGTATGAATGGGCGGCTATCAGACCGTTGTCGTCGGTACGGACGGCTCGGACTCATCGCTTCGTGCGGTCGAACGGGCCGGCCAGTTGGCTTCCGGACCGGACGCGAAGGTCGTCGTGGCGACCGCCTACCTCGAAACCAACGACGACCCCCAAGCCGCCGACTTGCTCAAGGGTGAGGGGTACAAGGTCACCGGTCACGCTCCGATCTACGAGATCCTGCGCCAGGCCCGGGAGCGGGCGACGGCCGCCGGGGCCGCCAACGTCGAGGAGCGCGCCGTGAAGGGCGCACCCGTCGAAGCCCTCGTCGACCTCGCCAACGAGGTGGGCGCCGACCTGCTCGTAGTCGGCAACGTCGGTCTGAACACGATCGCCGGTCGACTGCTCGGATCCGTGCCCGCGAACGTCGCCCGCAAGTCCAAGACCGACGTTCTGATCGTTCACACCACGGGCTAGGCGCCGGACCTTCGCCGTGACCACCACCGGACCCCGCCCGGATGCTCCGGTGGCACGGACGCGGCTGTGGGTCAACGGCGAACTCAAGAGTGAGAACTTCCCCCTCGAGGACGTCTCGTCGCATCTGGGCGAGGACGGGGCGCTGGTCTGGGTCGACCTGTGCAATCCCGACCATGCGGTGCTTCGCGAGCTCGCCGACGAACTGGGATTCGACAGGCACGCCGTGGAAGATGTCGTCGAGCACACCGAGCGCACCAAGGCGAGCCGTTATGCCACCCACACGTTTCTGACCGTCTATGCGACGGCGTTGGGCATCCAGGTGCCGGGCTCGATCGAGTCGCGACTGCTGACCTCCCGGGTGTCGATCTTCGTGCTGCCGTCCGGTCTGGTCACGGTGCGCTACGAAGTCGATCCGGCGCGGCCGGTTCTCTATATCGACGAGGTGGTGCGGCGCTGGGACGACAACAGCGACCTACTGCGCAAGGGCAGTCCGGCTCTGCTGCACGGCATCCTCGACGTGGTGGTGGACGGTCAGTTCGACACCATCCAGCAACTCGACGACGCCATCGAGTCGCTGGAGGACAGCCTGTTCGACGAGCATTCGCAGACCCGCCAGCTGCAGCGGGACACCTACCGGTTACGCAAGGAACTGGTGGAGTTGCGCCGCATCGTGCTGCCCATGCGGGAGGTGGTCAACACCATCATGCGCCGCAGTCTGCCGGGCACCGAGGCCGAACTCGACGGCTGGTACTCCGATCTCTACGACCACGTGATCCGGGCCGCCGAGTGGACCGAATCATTGCGCGACATGGTCACCACGGTCTTCGAGACGAATCTCTCCCTGCAGGACGCCCGGCTCAACACCATCATGAAGAAACTGACCGGATGGGCCGCCATCATCGCCGTGCCCACCGCCGTCACGGGCTGGTACGGGCAGAACGTGCCATACCCGGGGTTTTCGGAGGTATCCGGCGTGGTGACCAGTGCGCTGGTCATCCTGGTGACCTCGACCCTGCTGTATCTGGTGTTCAAGAAGCGCAACTGGATCTGAGTCAGGTCCGGATCAGCCACCCGGCCGCCGGGTCCACCGCCAGGCTCAGCACGTCGACCGCGTCGAACGCGCTCAGCGGGATGGTGTTCAACTCATCCTGGACGGTGAAGTGCGAGGTGCCGGTCCAGCCGTTGCTCATCACCATCAGGCCCGCCCCGTCCCGGCCGGGGGCGAAGGAGTCGTAGATCACCGCGCCGTGGGTCTGCAGGGCCCGCAGCACCACCTGGGTTCCGGGCTGATAGCCGGTGAGGTCGAAGTCGGCGCGCAACCGCAACACGGTGCCCATCGGGACACCGTCGGGGTTGGTACCGGTGCCGTCCCCGGCCCGGGCCGGCCAGGTGTGGCCGGTGCCGCGGTCCTTGGCGATCGACATGCCCAGCATGTGGTCGATCCAGCCGCGTTCCAGGTCGTCGGGCCGCAGGATCAGCGGCAGATAGGGCAGGTGCGAGGCGTTGGCCCAGCCCTGCGCCGGATACAGCCCGGAGCTCATGTCGACGTGCACGCCGGCCTCGGCGATCCAGGCCGAACCCCACAGCGCGGCGTAGGCGGCGTTGCCCAGGGCGTCGAGGACCCCGGCGGCGGGCAACTCCACGCCGTTGGCGACGTTGTACAGCTCCTGGGAGATGCAGGTGCCCTCCTGGAACACCAGGAGGTGGCGGTCCCAGGCCGGGACGTCCGGCATGCCTTCGACCAGCGGCCGGTCGGGGATGGCGTAGGGGGTGTCGTCGATGCTCGGCCCGCTGGTGCTCAGGCCGCGGTTGAAGATCACCGTCTCGGTGGGGTGGTCCGGGCCGACGACGTTGACCGGCATCCCGCCCGAGCTGCCCTGCCAAGGTGTGCGGCCCCAGCTGACGTTCAGGGTGCCGTCCAGCAGCGTCGTCCAGGTGGTGGATTTCTCCAGCACCGGCAGGGTGCTGACATCGGCGTGGAAGACGGTGTCGGCCGGCATCAGGGTGCAGCCGCAGAACGTGGACAGCTGCGGGGCGGGGGCGGCCTGGCCGAGCGACACCGCGACCGCGACCGCGACGATCGCGCCGTACCCGTCCGCCATGGTGACGGTGAACTCGTCGCGCCGGTCGGCTGCGGTGGCGGTGGGGGCGGCGGCGGCGAGCAGGGCTTCCGGGGTGGGTGTGTAGGTGAAATCGCCGGTGGGCGTGACGATGACCGCGCCCTTGTCGGTCGTGGTGGTTCCGCTGTAGGTCAGCGCGTCGCCGTTCGGGTCGCGGCCCAGCACCTGACCGGTGATCACCCCGGTCACAGGAGCGGCCGGATCGGTGCGCACGGCGCCGGTCGGCGCGTGGTTGTAGGGGCCGACGCTGACCGAAACGTTCGCGCTGCTGCGATGGCCGCTCTCGCCGAGCAGTCCGAAGGTGAGCATGTTGAGCAGGCCACCCAGGCCGTGGATGTGGAATCCGCTGGCCTCGTCGCTGGCTGTGACCGCGAAGGAATCGGTGAACCCGCTGTGCGCCTGCGGGTGCGCCGGATTTGCGGTGTAGGTGTAGCGGTCGCCGGTGACCGCCACAGTGCCGTGGGTGGGTCCGCGCGTGACCGCGACGCCGACCGGGGCGCTGTCCGGGTCGAGGACGCCGAGGGTTCCGGTGACGACACCGCCCGGGCCTTGTCCGTCCTGGGTGGGCCGCACCGCGGGGGAGACGTTGTTGAGAAACGCCGTGATCGGATCGACGGGCGGTGCGACGGCCGAGGCGGTGGATGTCCCGTTGGGCACGGCGGTGGCGGCGGCCGGCACACCCGGCCGCGGCGCCCCGTCGCTGGGGCGGGTGCGTGCCGGGAGGGTTGTCCCGCGCGGACGTCCGGCGTTCAGCCGTGCCGGCGCGGGGAGCGCGCCGGCACGGCTGCGCAGGGCGGAAGCAGGGGATGGGCGATGTGCCTGTCCGATCCGATGCCGACTGGGCCCTGCTGGATGACTGCGCGCAGCCGGGGACGTTGCGGCGCGCACCGCCGTATCCGGAGACGCCCCTTCGGCATCGGCAAACGCCGTCCCCGCGGTGGCGAGCGACGCCGCCACCCCCAGCGCTGCCGCGGCCCCGCGTAGGCAGATGATGTGCAGATCCATCACGCCTCCTGGTGCAGGAGTATGAGGCTAGCGGACTCGCGTCCGTCTGACCCGGGTCTAAAGTCCCCGGTCACGATCGGCGCTACGCAGCAGAACGCGACACCGGGGGCTGACCGAACACTCGGCACATTCTCCCGGAACCGGAGCATCGAACCAGGGGCGTCAATACCCTTGGGCGGGTGGAGGCAGACGTCGAACTCGTGCGTTGCGGACCATCGTTGAGGTTCAGCAGGCCATCAACGACGCCGACCTCAGCGCGGCTGCCGTGATGCGGATCGTTGCCGACAGCGCCTGCCGCGCGACCGGCGCACCCGGCGCCGTCGTCGAGCTCGCCGAGGGCGACGAGACGGTCTACACGGCTGTTGCCGGAACGCTGGTCGGCACCGAGGGTGCGCACCAGGCAGTTGCTGGTCAGCCAAGACACCGAAACCGATGACCGGGTGGACAGGGAGGTCTGCCGCAGGGTGAATGCCCGTTCGATGGTGGTGGTCCCGCTGCGCCACCGTGACCGGTCCCAGGGTGTCTTGAAAGTCGTATCCGCTGACCCGCACGCCTTCAGTGCGGCGGATGTGCGATTGCTGGAGCAATTGGCGGAGTTCATCGCTTCGGCGCTGAGCCGCGCGACGGTGATCGACGATCCGCTCCGGGATGCCCGGGTCGATTCGCTGACCGGACTGGCCAACCGTGCGGCGTTTCTCGGCCAGCTCGACGCCGCGATCTCCGCCGCGGCCGTCCAGCACCGGATTGCGGCGGTTCTCTACCTGGATCTGGACGGCTTCAAGCCGATCAATGACACCCACGGGCACGCGGTGGGGGATGAGGTTCTCCGGGAGGTCGGAGCGCGGATCGCTCGATTGTGCGGCGAGTCCGACCTGCCCGCCCGGATCGTTGGCGACGTCGCGATCGTCAGCGGTGGTGATCTCGCCGAGGCGGTGCTGGCCCGCGCGGACGCATCGATGTACTCCGATAAGCGGGGAAAGCGCCAAGTCGGCGATGTGCCCGCGGAGGTCACCGAAGTCATCACCGCCATGATCGCGGTGCGGCGGGGACCGGATGTCGAGTCAGCCGTCAGGTGTGAGGAGAAGTCGCAGGGCTGCTGCACCAACCGCGCTCGCGCCACTCCGGCAGTCGGGGACGTTCCTCGCCCAACGTCGTGTCGTCTCCGTGGCCGGGGTAGACCACGGTGTCATCGCCGTAGACGGCGAACACACGCTCAGTCACGTCGCCAAGGAGCTGCTCGAAACCGCCGGGCTCCCAAGTCTTCCCGACTCCGCCGGGGAACAGGTAATCACTGGTGATGGGCGCTCGGTTTGGGGCAGGCCTAATCGTCAACCGTGACGATCTTCAGCCCGGTCATCGACTCCAAGCGGTCATTGAGGTGATCATCGGCCATGAACGCTGTTGCAGCGGGGTCGTGCTTGAGCACTGCATCGAAGTGCGCCAGAACCAGGGCGCGCCACAGGTCACGGGATGGAGCGGCGGGGGCCAGTTCGGCGAATGGACGCACCAAGCGCGCGGAGATGTCCCAGTCG
>SYAB01000100.1 GCA_005787665.1 Actinomycetota bacterium | reverse complement strand
GCACCTGGAAGCTACCGATCGGGGCGCCGAACTGCTGGCGCTGCTTGCAGTAGTCGACGGTGTCGGCGAGAACCTTGCGCATGGCGCCGACCGCCTCGGCGCACACCGCGGCGGCGCCCTCGTCGCGGGCGTATGCCAGCGAGGTCCCACCGTCGAGTGTGAGCAGGGCGTCGGCGGGCAGTCTCAGTCCGTCGAAGCTGATATCGGCCGCGCGCCGATCGTCGATGGTCCGGTAGCCGTGCACGGTCAGCCCGGCCGGCGGCGCCGTGGGATCGAACTCGGTGACGAACAGCGACACCGCATCCCCGGTGTTCGCGGCGATCAGCAGATGGGTGGCGATCGGCGCGGCGCTCACCACGATCTTCGCGCCGTCGATCACCCAGTGCTCGCCGTCGCGGATTGCGCTGGTGGACAATCGTTCCCAGTCTTCGCCGGAGTCTGGCTCGGTGACCACCAGTGCGACCACGGCCGACCCCTCGGCGATGCGTTCCAGTACCGCCGCGGCGGTGTCGCCGCCCGCCCGGGCCAGGATCCCGCCGCTCACCACCACGGTGTCGATGAACGGTTCGATCACCAGGGCCCGACCCAGTTCCTCGGCGATCACCATGGCCTCGGCCGGGCCGCCGCCACTGCCGCCGCAGGATTCGGGCAGGACCGCGCCGAGGATGCCGAGTTCCTCGGCGAAGGCGCGCCAGATCTCGGGCTGCCAGCCCGCGCCGGTCTTGGCGGCCCTCCGACTACTCGCCAGGTCGTAGCGCGCGGTGAGGAATTTGCTCAGGCCGCCGCGAAGCATGTCCTGTTCGGAGGAGAGGTTGAAGTCCATGTCGCTACAGCCCCAGGGTCGCTTTGGCCAGGATGTTGCGCTGAATCTCGTTACTGCCGGCATAGATCGAGCCGGCCCGGTCGTTGAAGTAGCGCAACGGCGCCACCGCCTGCCACGGCTCGCCGCTGACGTAGCCGTCGGCGGGCGGGGTGAATTCGGCCACCGGGCCGCCGGGCCGGGCGGCGTGCGGTTGGTAGACCCGGCCGCGGGGTCCGGCCGCCTCCATCGCCAGTTCGGTGATGGCCTGACTCAACTCCGTCGAGAGGATCTTCAGCATCGACGACGCCGCCCCCGGGTTACCGCCCTCGGCCACGATGGCCAGCACCCGGTACTCCAGGATTTCCAGCACCTCGGTGCGGATCCGGACGTCGGCGAGTTTCGCGGCGAAGGCGGGGTCGTCGAGCAGGGTGCCGCCGGCCGGGCCGGGCATCACGGCCGCGGCGGTGGCGATCGACGCGGCCATCACCTGCAGGGCCGGGGCGGCCGCGCTGCCGCCGCGTTCGAACTCCAGCAGGTACTTGGCCACCGTCCACCCCTCGTCGATCCGTCCGATCACGTTCGACTTCGGCACCCGGACGGAGTCGAAGAAGATCTGGGTCTGGATCTCCTCGCCGGAGGTCATCACCAGCGGTCGGATCTCGATGCCGGGGGTGCTCATGTCGATGAGGACGAAGGTGATGCCCTGCTGTTTGCGCGTTCCCCTCGTGGTGCGCACCAGGGCGAAGATCCAGTTGGCCTCCATGGCGTGGGTGGTCCAGATCTTGCTGCCGGTACACACCAGATGATCGCCGTCGTCGGCGGCGGACATGGTCAGCGAGGCCAGGTCGGATCCGGCTTCGGGTTCGGAGTAGCCCTGGCAGAAGAACACCTCCCCGGTGAGGATCCGCGGCAGGAAGTAGTCCTTCTGCTCGGGGGTGCCGAAGGCGATGATGGCGTGCGCGACCATGTGAATCCCCATCGGGGACAGCGAGGGCGCCCCGGCCAGGGTGGATTCCCGGCTGAAGATGTAGTGCTGGGTCAGGCTCCAGTCGCAGCCGCCGTACTCGACCGGCCACGCCGGTGCCGCCCAGCCCCGCTCATGCAGGATCGCCTGCCAGGCCATGCTGGCCCGGTGATCGGCGTAGACGCTGGTCATCAGTCGTCCGGCCTGGCGCAGGTCGTCGGTCAACTTCTCGGCGAGGAAGCCTCTGACCTCATCGCGGAAGGTGAGGTCCTGCGTTGACCAGGCCAGATCCATCCGGCGTCCCCTATCTGCATACGACGGTTGTCAAAAAAGGTAGACCCTACGAGCCCTGACGGGCGACGCGGGGTTTAGGACGGACGGCACCGGGGAACAGGTCGGGGCAGACCATCTCCGGGGAGGCCCGGTCCCTGAGCAAGGGGCCGGGCCTTTCGTTCTCTCGGGCCCTCAGCAACAGCGCGCACCCGGGTTGGCCTCCGTCACGCGGTGCCGCATCCGCCAGTACTGCGCCTCGGAGAGCACCGGTTCGCCGGGGTGCACCCGGCGGCGATGGGTGACGTAGCGCCGATAGTGGCTGTCTCCCATCAGCGCGCCGACGTACCAGCGGATGGTGCGGATGACGCCGCCAACGCTTCCCACTGCTGTTGCACCTCCTTCTCCGCGGGTGTGGCGATCAGTCCGGACGGGGCGAAGATCCGCGACGGCACCGGGGTATCGACGGCCAGGGGCCGGCCCCGTCCAGCCACCGAGCGCACCGACATCACCACCGCGGCCGACACCACGATGATGACGACGACCGCGAAGATGATCGACAGGCTGCCCTGGATGAAGGTGTTGCGGATGACGTCGGACAACTGGTCGGGATTCTTGGCGGCCCCGAAGGAGGTTTTGCCAGCCTGCTGCGCGTCGCGGTAGGCGAAGTGCTGAGTCCAGTAACCCAGCTTGGGATCTCCGGAGAAGATCTTCTGCCAGGACGCGGTGAGCGTCACCACCAGGTCCCACAGCAGGGGAAGGCCGGGAATCCAGGCCCACTTCAGCAGCCCCATCTTGATCACCACCACGGTGGCGACGGTCAGGGCGATCGCCGCGAGCAACTGGTTGGCGATGCCGACCAGCGGGAAGAGCGTGTTGATACCGCCGAGCGGATCGGTGACGCCCATCAGCAGGATGGATCCCCAGGCGGCGACCACGACGATGCTGCACGCCCAGGCCCCGACCTTCCAGCTCGGGTCGTGCAGCCGGCGCAAGGGACCGCCGAGATTGCTCAGGCCGTCGGAGAGCATGAAGCGCGCCACCCGGGTGCCGGCGTCGAGGGTGGTGAGGATGAACAG
>SYAB01000099.1 GCA_005787665.1 Actinomycetota bacterium | reverse complement strand
GCGAGCTTGCCGATGTCATCACCAGCACCCAGTTGTCCCTACCCGGCGACATGCAACCGCTATGGGGGCCGGATCCGCAGCGGGTGCTGCCGTGAATCGCCGTTACCGCATCACCCACCGAACCGAGTACCGGTACTCCGGTGTGGTGACCAACTCCTATGGCCGCGGACATCTGACCCCGCGCGACACCCGCCGTCAGCGCTGCCTGTCCTTCGATCTCGCGATCGATCCCGAACCCGCGGACCGGTCCAGCAGCCGCGACGCCTACGGGAACGTCAGCTCCTATTTCCAGGTGACCGAACGCCATCACGCGCTCACGGTGGTCAGTGAGTCCGTCGTCGACGTGATGCCGCCCGCACCGCAGGTCTACCAGGAGGGTGCCGCACTCGCCGCCTGGGAGACGGCGCGCCCGTCAGGTCCTCGCGGCGTCCTGGCCACCGAGTTCGCGATGGACACCCACCCGGCCGAAATCACCGGTGCGGTAATCGATTACGCCGCGCCAAGCTTCATCCCCGGTCGACCGCTGATCGATGTTCTGCGCGACCTGAACACACGGATCTTCAACGACTTCACCTTTCGCGCCGGATCCACCACGGTGTCCACCCGAGTCGATCAAGTCCTCCAGGCGCGCGCCGGTGTGTGCCAGGACTTCGCCCGACTGGCCATCGCCTGCCTGCGGGCCAATGGCTTAGCGGTGAGCTACGTGTCCGGCTACTTGGCCACCGATCCGCCGCCAGGCAAACAGCGACTGTTCGGTGTCGACGCCACCCACGCCTGGGCTGCGGTATGGACGCCACAGAATCAGTGGCTGGGACTGGACCCGACGAACGACCAATTCATCGACGAGCGCTACATCACCGTGGGGTGGGGTCGTGACTACGCCGACATCCCGCCACTGCGCGGCATCATCTACACCGACTCCGAGCACAGCGCCATCGACGTTTCGGTGGATGTGGTTGCGCTGGACGCGCCCTAACTCGGCTCGCGTTTACGCGCCCGGCGAAGGAAGAACACACCAATGAAAGCCAATGCAACGGCCGGTTGCGGCGCAATGGTGTAGCCCAGGTCGGCGAGGATCCCGAGTTCCACCGGGCTGAGCGTCCTGATGCCCTGGCCCGAATACACCTGAGCGTTCATCAGTTTGCGGTTGGCGCCGGTGAAGGTGCGGTCGTTGAGGTGCGAGATTGAACTGCCGGACTCCCAGGAGCTGGGGGTGTAGAGGGGGACGAGTCCGCCGAAGGCGGCGACGGCGCCGGTTCCGCCGAAGTAGAGTCCGCCGTTGCCGCCGGTGAGGTTCGGCGTGTAGGCGTTCCTCCAGATGTAGTCGCTGCCGATCACCTTCGTACCGTCGGAGTTGACCAGAAAACTGTCGAACACCGTCCAGGTGGTGCCGGTGTTCGATCCCGGCTGGTCGGTATAGGACAGCAGGCCCAGGGTGTGGGTCAGTTCGTGCAGTGCCACCGACTCGAGGTCGTATTGGCCATAGACGATGGAGTCGCCGGTGGCCCAGTTCTGGGCGAAGTTCCAGTTGATATCGCCGTCGGCGGCCGACCCGTTGGAGTCCACCCCGGTGAGGATCTTGTGCTGGACCACCGTCGGCAGGAAGCCGGGGCCGGCAGTGGTGAAATCGCTGCCCGCCGTCGCGAGCGTCGAGGACAGCAGCGAGAACTCCCCGGTGACATCGAAGGTGACCACTACCGGCGAATCCACCACGATGTACGCCGCGAGTGTGGCCGCCGCCGATTCCAGTGAACTGCGGGCGGCGGGTGACCAGAGCTGACTTCCGTTGCCGTAGACAAACTGGAACTGCAGCAGCGATCCGGCGCCGACGCCCTGTCGCACCGCCACGCTCGCGGTGGTGCTGGGCGGGCGGAAGAGGTCGAGCAAGTTGATGTGGAAGCCCGGATCGGCCGCCGCGACGGTGAAGGTGTCGATGCCGGTGAATCCCGGGCCGGGCGTATAGGTGTAGCCGCCAGCGGAATCAATCGCGACGCTGCCGTACCGGGGATCGCCGGCAAGGCTGTAGACGATCCGGTCGCCCTCGGGATCAGAGGCGCCGATACTGCCGGTGATTGGCCCTTCGCTCTGTCCGGTGATCTGCACGGGACTGACCGACGGGGCCTGGTTGAAGAACGTGCGGCGCACCAACAGCGCCACGCCCTCGATCAACCCCTGGATGGGGGAGAGCAGTCCCGACAGCAGGTCGGTCGCCGACGCGGCGGCGCGCGGGGCACGGGCCGCCGCCACGCCGGCCGTCACCCGGGGGGCCGGCGCAAGAACCGCTGGTTCCGGCAGGTTCAGATCGCCGGAGGTCGCTGTCGAGACCGCAGGTGCGGGTGCTTCAGACTGCACGGCGCTGGATTGCCCGGCGCTCGGGGTGTTGGGGCCCGGGGTTCTGCCGACCGGGTTGGAACTCAGCGTGTTGGGACTCGGTGTGTTGGGCGTCAGGGCGGCCCGCGCGGCGCTGCTATCGGCGGGCGATCGCGTCGCTCGCGATTGGGTGCGGTTGGGCCGTGGGGCGATACGGTCCAACTGCGGGACTGGCCCGACGCCGGCTGCGACGCTGGCCGCAACCGGTCTACTCGGCTCCGCCGGGATGGTTTCGGGAGCGGCCACCTCCGATGGGGTGAGGCCTTTTGCCGCCCGCGGCTCCCGGACCGGCCGGCGCGTGGCCGAGGCCGCCTGCCGAGGACCGCTGTCAGAAACCCCAGCGCTGTCAGAAGCCCCAGCGCTGTCAGAAACCCCAGCGCTGTCAGAAGCCGTAGTGGCAGAGGTTCCGGCAGCGTCATCCGCCGCCGCCACGGCGGGAGTGGCCAGGGCCAGTCCCGTTGCGAGGGCGACGGCACCCAGTGGCGCCGAGAGAGCAAACTTCGACATCACCGCACCCCCTCGATGTCTGCCGGTGAAGGCCCTGAGTTCTCAACCTATCGGCGCAGCAACCCCGCCGTCAACCGCGCCGCGCGGTCCGACCACTCTTGAACTGCGGTTTTCCGCATTAGCGCTGGAGTCGAAGCTACGTCCGGAAAGGAATCGGGAAAACACCCCCGCACGCACTTGACGAAGTGTTTGCTGGACGACAGACTGGCAACGTTCTGCCAGGCGCTTGCCTCCATGCCCCATGACATGCCGAAGGACCTTTCACTGATGACTGCCGCCGATTCCACCCGCAACGCTGCCGACGCGACCTCCGCGGACACCACCAAACGGCGACGGAGTTGGGTGCGGTCGATCGAGTACGGCCGTCGTGCGGTGACGGAGTCCGCGTCGCGCGGATACGCCACTCATGTGGGTCGGGTGGGTGCGTTGGCGGTGGCGCTGGGTGTGGGGTCTGCGGTGGTGGCGGTGCCGGTGGCGTTGGCGGATACAACCGGGTCGGGTGGTTCGACGGGGTCATCGGATTCGGCGGATACATCGGCTTCGTCGGGGTCGTCGGCGACCAAGCCGGCGCGGGGTGCGGCGCGTACCGGCCGGGGTGGTTCGGGGGCCGATTCGGCTGATCCCTCGACGGAGGTTCCGGCGCGCGCGGGTGGACGCGGTTCTGGTGATGTGACCTCGGCGTCTGAGGGTGACTCGCCGGCGGTGGCCGGTGGCCGAAATTCCGCGGTCAGACAGCCGGGTGCGGGTTCAGCGTCAGCAGCGCGCCAGGGACGTCCGGAGTCGGTGGTTGCCGGCACTGCAGGCGAGGCCGGGTTCGTCGAGAATGTGGGTGCGGTCGGGGTGGCGCCGCGCCAAGCTCGGCTCGTTGACGCCGATTCGGTTGTGGCAGTTGAGGATTCACCGGAAATCGCCGATGGCGGTGCTGTGGAGTCGGCGGTGGTGGACGCGGTGGACGCGACGCCGGTGGACGCGCCGCCGGTGATGTCGGCGGCGGCGTCGGGTCGGGTCCGCGGTCTGGGTGGCTCGGTGTTGGCGTGGTTGGGCGGCGGTGGCAACGGAGATGGCCCGGCGGCAGCGCCGCTGGCGTGGGCGGCGTTGGCGGCGGCGCGTCGTGAGTTGACTGGATCCGCGCGGACGGCGGACCCGTCCGCGGCGGTCAGCACGGGGGCGCCGGTTGATCCGTCCGCGGCCGTGGTCTCGTCGG
>SYAB01000098.1 GCA_005787665.1 Actinomycetota bacterium | reverse complement strand
GCACCTCGGCGGTATTGGCCGGCGGCACCGAGTCGAGCAGGCTGCGGAACTCTTTGGACAGCTGCTCGCCGAATGCGCCCGGGCTGGAGGCGATGATCTGGCCGAACTTGACGTAGGTGGGGCCGAGGTCGGCGAAGGCCTGCGGGACCTCGCGCAGCACCTTGTCGCTCAGGGAGCCCTTGGTGGCGAGCTTGGACAGCACCCGGGCGCCGGTCCGGGTGATCTGCCATCCGGTGGCGCCGACCCGGGCCGCTTCGATCGGCAGCGGCACCCGATCGAGCTTGGCGACCTGGCGATCCGTGGAACTCATGGTGGGACATTCTGCCAGTCGGGGCTGGTGGACCCCTAATTTCTGGGCGGGCGGGGGACGCCGGTCACACCGCGCCGGTAAGTGTGACGCGCGTAGATTTGCCGTCGTGCAGGTGACCTCGGCGCAATCGACCGAACTGTTCGTCGGCGACCCCGACGCCCCGCTTCAGGTGGTCCGGGTGGCCTACACCGGCGATCCGGTGGCGGTCGTGATCACCGGGGACGGACTGAGCACGGCCGGGGAGTTCGTCGTCTGCGGCGACGGGACCCTCGAGATTCCGGTGCGCGTGGTGGACCCGGTACCGGGGCAACAGCGCGCGGCCCGGGTGCAGGCCGGATCGGCGGAGTTCGACTTCGCGTTCACCGTCGCCGAACCGGGTTGGACCATGCACATGATCAGCCACTTCCACTACGACCCGGTGTGGTGGAACACCCAGGGCGCCTACACCAGCCTGTGGATCGAGGACCCGCCCGGCCGGTGCCGCCAACACAACGCCTTCGCGTTGGTGGCCGCGCACCTGGAGATGGCCCGGCGCGAACCGGTCTACAAGTTCGTCCTCGCCGAAGTCGACTACCTCAAGCCCTACTTCGACGCCCACCCCGAAGACCGCGCCGACCTACTGCGCTTCCTGGCCGAGGGCCGAATCGAGGTGATGGGCGGCACCTACAACGAACCCAACACCAACCTCACCGGACCGGAGACGGCGATCCGAAACTTCGTCCACGGCATCGGCTTTCAGCGCGACGTTCTCGGGGCGGATCCGGCCACCGCCTGGCAACTCGACGTGTTCGGCCACGACCCGCAGTTCCCCGGCATGGCCGCCGACGCCGGTCTGACGTCGTCGTCGTGGGCGCGCGGGCCGTATCACCAGTGGGGGCCGATGGCCGCCCACAAAGACGGACGCAGTGGCGATCCGCGGCGCATGCAGTTCCGCAGCGAGTTCGAGTGGATCGCCCCCTCGGGTGTGGGCCTGCTGACCCACTACATGCCGGCGCACTACGCCGGCGGGTGGTGGATGGACTCCTCGACGTCGCTGGCTGAGGCCGAGGCCGCCACCTACGAGTTGTTCCGCGAACTGAAGTCAGTGGCGCTGACCCGCAACGTGCTGCTGCCGGTCGGCACCGACTACACCCCGCCGAACGCCTGGGTCACCGACATCCACCACGACTGGAACTCCCGCTACACCTGGCCGCGGTTCGTATGCGCGGTCCCCTCGGAGTTCTTCGCCGCCGTGCGCGCCGAACTGGCCGAACGCGGGGACTCCGCCTCACCGCAGACCCGCGACATGAACCCGATCTACACCGGCAAGGACGTCTCCTTCATCGACACCAAGCAGGCCAACCGCGCCGCTGAGGACGCCGTGCTCGGTGCCGAACGCTTCGCGGTGTTCGCCGCCCTGCTGGCCGGTGCGCGCTATCCCGAAGCCGCCTTGGCCAAGGCGTGGGTGCAGTTGGCCTGGGGTGCTCACCACGACGCGATCACCGGCAGCGAATCCGACCAGGTGTATCTGGATCTGCTCACCGGGTGGCGCGACGCCTGGGAGTTGGGCACCGCCGCGCGGGCCGGCGCACTGGAGGTGCTGTCCGGGGCGGTGGTAACATCCGGCCGGTCGGTGGTGGTGTGGAACCCGTTGGCGCACAACCGAACCGACATCGTCACCGTGCACCTCGACGCCCCGGTTGGTTCGGGCATGAAGGTGCTCGACGCCGACGGCACCGAGGTGGCGGCGGTAGTCGCCGACGACGGCCACTCGGTGAGCTGGCGCGCCGACGACGTCGGGTCGCTGGGGTGGCGAACCTACCGGGTCACGTCGAGTGCGCAGCCCTGCGGGTGGGAGCCCGTCGAGGGCGTGACGATCGCCAACGACTTTCACCGACTGCGCGTCGACCCGGCCCGCGGCGGTGCCGTCGTCTCCCTGGTCGAGAACGCCTCCGGCCGGGAGTGGATCGCCCCCGGCGGTGCGGGCAACGAACTCGCCGTCTACACCGAACACCCGGCCCATCCCGACGCCGGCGAGGGGCCGTGGCATCTGCTGCCCACGGGCCCGGTGCGGTGCTCGTCGGCCGCGACGGCCTCGGTGCAGTGCTACCGCAGCCCCCTGGGTGAGCGGATCGAGGTGCGCGGCGCCATCGGTGAGGTGCTGCGCTACACCCAGACGCTGACGCTGTGGAACGGCATCGACCGGGTGGACTGCCGCACCGACATCGACGAGTTCACCGGCGCCGACCTCCTGGTGCGGTTGCGCTGGCCGTGCCCGGTGCCCGGCGCGCTGCCGGTCAGCGAGGTCGGCGACGCCGTGGTGGGCCGCGGCTTCGGCCTGATGCACGATCATGCCGGCGGCCATGATCACGCGGTCGACACCGCGGAGCATCCGTGGACCCTGGACAACCCCGCCCACGGGTGGTTCGGGCTGTCCTCGGCGGCGCGGATCCGGGTGGGGGAGTCGACGCGGGCGGTGTCGGTGGCCGAAGTCATCGCGCCCACCGAGTCCGGTGCCGCCGATACCGTCCGCGACCTGATGGTCGCCCTGGTGCGCGCCGGCGTCACCGCCACCTGCAGCACCGCCGACCACACCCGCTACGGCCACCTCGAGGTCGACTCCAACCTGCCCGACGCCCGCATCTGCGTGGGCACGCCGGAGGACAACGTGTTCACCGCGGCGGTGCTGGCCGCCGCCGACCCCGCCTACGCCGCCGAGGTGACGCGCCAACTCGCGGCAAGCGGTTCCGCGCGGGTATTCATTCCGGCGGCGAGTTCCCTTGCCGCGGTGTGGATCCCCGACGCCGACCTTCGCGCGGTGCTGGCTCTGCCGGTGCTGATCATCGTCGGCGATATCGAGGCGGTAGTGGCCGACCTCGCCGACGCCGAGATACGCGTTGACCAACGGATCGCCGCCGACTGCGGGGCGTTCGAGTCGCGCACCGTCGCGCTGATCAACCGCGGCGTACCCGGCTTCGCCGTCGAACGCGACGGCACCCTGCATTCCTCGCTGATGCGCTCCTGCACCGGATGGCCGTCCGGGGTGTGGATCGACCCGCCGGCCCGCAAGGCACCGGACGGGTCCAACTTCCAACTCCAGCACTGGAGCCACACCTTCGACTTCGCGCTGGTATGCGGGGACGGGGACTGGCGGGCCGTCGAGATGCCCTCCCGCAGCGCCGAATTCAACCATCCACTCCTCGCCGTTATCGCCGACGCGGGCGGCGGTGAACTGCTCGCCGACGGTTCCCTGCTGCGGGTGGAACCGGCCCGGACCGTGCAACTGGGTGCCTGCAAAGTCGCCGGCAACCCGACCGCGACCGGAAGTTCCGCCGAGGTCGACCCCGCGTCCATCACCCTGCGTCTGGTCGAAACCACCGGCGCCCCCACCGATGTCGCGATCACCAGTGCGGTAGCAGAGCTCTCCGAGGTAGTGGCCGCCGACCTGCTGGAGGCGCCGCGGCTGACCGCCGGCCCACCGCTGCGACTGCACGGCTATCAGATCGCCACGCTGGGCGCCCGACTCGCAGCCACGGCGCTGATCGACTCGGGCGGGGTGGCACTGGCTCCCGACGCCGAGGCCGCCCAACCGCTGTACGCGCGCTACTGGCTGCACAACCGCGGCCCCGCGCCGCTGGGCGGACTGCCGGCCGTCGCCCATCTGCACCCCGAGGCGCTCACCGCCGCCCCCGGCGAGACGGTGCACCTGCGCCTGACGGTGGCCAGCGACTGCAGCGACGCCACACTGTCCGGGGCGGTCCGGATGCGCTACCCGGACGGCTGGGAACCGGGCCGCGACGAGATCGGGTTCGCACTGCCCGCCCGCGGGCACCGCGAGGACGACATCGCCGTCACCGTGCCGGCTGATGCCGCACCCGGGCACTATCCGCTGCGCGCCGCACTGACCCTGTCCGGTGAGGTGCCCCCGGCCTGGCGACAGAGCGTCGAGGACGTCTGTGT
>SYAB01000097.1 GCA_005787665.1 Actinomycetota bacterium | reverse complement strand
GGTGTCGACGTTCAGCTTGACCACGCCGTAGCGCAGCGAGTCCTCGATCTCGGACTTCAGCGACCCGGACCCGCCGTGGAAGACGAAGTCGAAGGGCTTGGCGCCCTCGCCGAGACCCAGCTTGGCCGCCGCCACCCGCTGCCCCTCGGCGAGCACCTCCGGCTTGAGCTTGACGTTGCCCGGCTTGTAGACGCCGTGGACGTTGCCGAAGGTGGCGGCCAGCAGATAGCGGCCGTTCTCCCCTACACCCAGCGCCTCGACGGTCTTCTCGAAGTCCTCCGGACTGGTGTAGAGCTTCTCGTTGATCTCGGCCTCGACGCCGTCCTCCTCGCCGCCGACGACGCCGATCTCGACCTCTAGGACGATGTGGGCGGCGGCGGCCTGCCGCAGCAGTTCCTGGGCGATCGACAGGTTCTCGCCGATCGGCACCGCCGAGCCGTCCCACATGTGGGACTGGAACATCGGGGGCCGGCCTGCGCGAACCCGCTCGGCGGAGATGGCCAACAGTGGCCGGACATAGGTGTCCAACTTGTCCTTGGGGCAGTGGTCGGTGTGCAACGCGACGGTGATCGGGTACTTCGCCGCGATCACGTGGGCGAACTCGGCCAGCGCCACCGCCCCGACCACCATGTCCTTGATGCCCAGACCGGAACCGAACTCGGCGCCGCCGGTCGAGAACTGGATGATGCCATCGCTGCCGGCGTCGGCGAACCCCTTGATCGCCGCGTTGATCGTCTCCGACGAGGTGCAGTTGATGGCGGGGAAGGCGAAGGCGTGCTCCTTGGCGCGATCCAACATCTCCGCGTAGACCTCGGGGGTGGCGATGGGCATGGCACGTCCTCTCAGCGGTTCGGGTGCGTCTGGGAGGCAGTATGTCAAACCCCCCCGGTATCTTGGGGCGTCATGACCACCACCGTGCTGGCCCTGCCGAGCATCCTCGACCCGATGTACTGGCTCGGCGAGGGTGGCCTGTTCGCCTCGGCGGTGCTCCCGGGCATCCTCATCATCGTCTTCATCGAGACCGGCCTGCTGTTCCCGCTGCTGCCGGGCGACTCGCTGCTGTTCACCGGCGGGTTGCTGGCGGCGGCGCCGAACCCACCGGTGAACATCTGGGTGCTGGTGATCGCGGTGCCCATCGTGGCGATCCTGGGCGACCAGACCGCCTATTTCATCGGCCGCCGGATCGGGCCCGCGCTGTTCGACAAGGAGGACTCCCGGTTCTTCAAGAAGCATTACGTCGCCGAGTCGCACGCGTTCTTCGAGAAGCACGGCCCCAAGACGATCATCCTGGCCCGATTCGTGCCGATCGTGCGCACCTTCACCCCGGTACTGGCCGGGGTGTCGGCGATGCGCTACCCGGTGTTCCTGGCCTTCGACATCGTCGGCGGCATCCTGTGGGGGGCGGGGATGACGCTGCTCGGCTACTTCCTGGGCAATGTGCCCTTCGTCAAGAACAACCTCGAGCTGATGATCCTGCTCATCGTGTTCCTGTCGATCCTGCCGGGTCTGACGGCCGTCGGCCGAAACGTGCTGCGCCGGCGCGGGGTCCTGCCCGAAGAGAACTGACCTGGCGGCTCGTTAGGGCCAGGAATTTATGCGGTTCGGCCCGGCCGGCGCCCTACCGGGCAGATTGGCGCCCGGCATCTGCGAGTTCTGCAGCGCGGCCATGCACAGACCCAGCCGGCCAGGCAGGCAGACCCCGCCGGTTCCGGTGATGCCCAGGTTCGTGGCCGACTGCGACCAGCAGATACCCGTGGCCGGGTCCGGAACCTGGCCGGCGTTGCAGGCGGCGTGCGCCGGCGGAGCGGTCAGGACAGGAGCGGACAGCAGCGCCCCCGCGAAGATCGCCGCGAGCGCGAGGCGCGATGCCGTGAATCGGATGGTCATGTGGTTCTCCGGAGTCTCGGTGGTTCGGGCGGTCAGGAGGGGGGGGTGATCGTGGTCTGCTCGTTGATGAGCTTGATCGCGTCGATCACGACCTGCTCCTGACCTCGCGGTGCCTCGGCGTTCAACTGCAGGACGAACAGGGCGTCCTTGCCGGGGACGACGATGGTCTGCTGGCCGACGGCCCGCTCCTTGCCCTCCCAGACATAGGTGCCGACGTAGTCGATGGCCTCGAATCCGCCCACCGAATCCTTCTCCGGCTTGCCCAGCGAAGCGAATTCGGGCAGCCCGTCGAGTTGGGCGGGGGCATATTGCAGGATCTTGGCCGGGTCGACGTCGCCGGTCAACTTCGAGGCGATGGCGTAGATGAACGGCGGGTCGTCGGGATCGACCGCCTTGTCGTAGACGATCGCGCCGTAGGCCCAGTCGGGGGTGTCGTCGCCGGCGCTGCGCCAGTCGGGCGGGAACGGGAAGTCGATCTTCGGGGTGCCCGGCTCGTCCGGCCGGAACGGAATCTCGGCGATGTTGTTGTCGACGATGTACTGGTGCAGCGTCGCGCTCTCCCGATGCGGCGGCGGGGATCCGGTCCAGACGGTCGGCGTGACGGTGGCCGTGGACGTGGAGGCCGTCTCGGTCGTCGGGGTGCAGCCGGCGAGGACGACACTGACCGCGATCGCGGTCAGTCCTGCCGTCGTGATCGTTTTCATCGGATCGCGTTCTCCTTCTGGGTCGCGTGCTCGCGCCGAGCATAACCGGGCCCGGTGTAATTCACCCGGTTGACGGGTCAGCCTCCGGCGACGGTGTGCGCCGCCTCCATCAACATCCAGCCCGAAACCTGTACCGACAGGTCCCGCTCCGGGGCAGCGGACTCGGTGACCGCACCGCCTACCCGCTTCCCCGCCGCCACGCCACGGCGCGGCACCTCGGGCGGGGAATGCCAGAAGGCGCCGAACAACGGAAGGCCGTCGACGGTCTGCCGGTTATCCCACGCCGCACGGGCCGAGGTCCGCACGATGTCGCGAGCCTCGGCAGCGCAGGGGTCCTCGGGCAGCGCATGGGCGGCCAGCGCGAGATAACGCGCGGTGATACCGGCGAACAGACCACCGTCACCGCCCCCGGCGCCCCGCAACACCCCGTCGTCGGTCATATGTTCACCGATGGCCGACACCAGCCGTCGCACCCTGTGCCGGTGACGGTCGGCTCCGGTGCGCAACGCCAACTCGGCCTCCAGTCCGACCACCACACCCTGGCAGTAGGTGTACTGGGCACGCACCATCGAGCCCGCCCTGATGCCGTCGAAGACGAGGTTCGTCTCCGGGTCGATGAGGGTGTCCTCGATCCAGTCGGCCATCTCCACGGCCCGGGAGAGGTCGCCGTACCGGGCCAGGAAAATGCCCGCCGGGCCGTTGGCGGGGGCGTTGAAAAACCGGTCCTGCTTGCGCCAGGGGATGCCGCCGCCGAGTTCGGGCATCCAGGCGCCGACGAACTGGCGCGACAGAGTCGCCAGAGCGGCGGGCCGTGGGACACCCGCCAGCCGTCCGGCCCGTTCCAACGCCAGCGCCAGCCACGCCATATCGTCGTAGTAGTCGTTGGTCCAGCGGCCGAAGTTGCGGACGCGGTGGCCATGGATCTGCCGGCGGATGCTCGCCACCCGCTCCGGTTTGGGGTCGCGGACCTGCGCGTCGACGAGGGTGTCCAGCAGGTGCGCCTGCCACCAGTAATGCCAGCTGCCGAACAGTCGGTCCCTGCGGGTGGCCGGCCAGCCGACAACACCGAGCTGGGTGCCGGGCAGCTGCCAGAGCCGTCGCAGGTGACGGGTGGCGACGGCGGTCTCGGCGCTGGCCGCCCGGTTGCTCCACTGCTGTTCCATGGTGTGCCAATCCTGCCCTACCAGGCCTGTGACAGGTCGGACCATCGCCGGATCCAGGCATGCATCGCGATGCCGGCGGCCACCCCGGCGTTGATGCTGCGGGTCGAGCCGAACTGGGCGATCGACACCGTCAGCTCCGCACCCCGGCGGGCCGCCTCCGAGATCCCCGGACCCTCCTGGCCGAAGACCAGCAGACAATCCCGCGGAAGCGTGGTCGTTTCCAGTCGCACCGCCCCCGGCACATTGTCGACCGCGACAACCCCCAGGCCCGCACCGTCGGCAAACGTCAGCAGGTCCTCAGTGGTCTCGTGGTGGACGAGGCGCTGATAGCGGTCGGTGACCATCGCGCCCCGGCGGTTCCAGCGCCTCCGGCCGACGATGTGCACGGTGTCGACCGCGAAGGCGTTGGCGGTGCGGACCACCGAACCGATGTTGGCGTCGTTACCGAAATTCTCGATGGCGACGTGCAAGCGGTGCCGCCGCCGGTCGATATCGGCGATGATCGCCTCCCGCCGCCAGTAGCGGTAGGCGTCGGCGACATTGCGGGTGTCGCCGTGCTGCAACAACTCTGGGTCATAGCGGGGATCATCGGGCGCGGGCCCATCGACCCACGGCCCCACCCCCGGAGCGCCGGTGGACCACTCGGTCGGGCCCGGCTCGTTCACCGTCGGACCAACTCGAGGCGGGCGAACCGACCGAAGGGCCGACCGAGGATCGCGATTTCCATACCGTCCGGCATCGGCGGCACGGGCGCCGGTGCGCCGTGCCCGACCGCGATCGCGAGCCCGGCGGTGGCCGCGACCCGCCACGGCCCCGCAGAGGTGTCGAGCACCGCACCGGCGATGCGGCCCTCGGCGGTCACCAGGGCGCCAAGGGTGTGCCGGACCGCGAGGTCGTACTCGTCGGCCTGTTCGTCGAGCCACTGCGCCAGCGGAATCCGGCCCTGCGCCAGCGCAGGCGGGTAGGGGCCCAGGACCGCTGCGGTCACCTGCTCTCCGGCCGCGTCGCGCATCGCGGTGAGCATGTCGGGGACCTGAGTGAACATCACCCCGTACGGAGAGGCCAGGCAACGGGCCGACCAATCCCGCAGCCGGCTCCCGACGAAGGGCTCCAGCTTCGTTGCGCGCGAGTCGCGCGTCGACTCGGGCACCAGGGAACCGACGGCGAGCTCCCCGTCCGCCGGGAGGTCGGCGAGGTCATCGGTCATGACCTCGACCAACCCGGAGAGATCCGGACAGCTCGGCGCGGAGACCAGGAGAACATCCACATCGGCTCGCGCGCAGCATAATCCGTAGGCCAGCGCGCCGGCGCCGACGCAGATCACGTCGACGACGTCATCCCAGTCCGGGCCAGCGGATACCTCGGGCTCAGACATCGGCGAGGCCGAGGTCGGCCAGACCGAGGATGCTGCGGTACGGCACCCCCTCGGCCTCGATCGCCTCAGCGGCACCGGTCGCCCGATCGACCACCGTGGTGACCCCGACAACCGTCGCTCCCGCGTCGCGCACCGCGCGCACCGCGGTCAGAGCTGACCCGCCGGTGGTGCTGGTGTCCTCGACGACCAGCACACGCCGGCCGGCCACCTCGGCCCCCTCGATAAGGCGTTGCATCCCATGGGTTTTGGTCGACTTGCGGACCACGAAGGCATCGATCGGCCGGCCCGGCGCGTGCAGGATCGCACAGGCGACCGGATCGGCTCCCATCGTCAGACCACCTGCGGCGACGTAATCCCAGTCGGCGGTCAGTTGGCGCATCAGCCGACCGATCAGCGGGGCCGCCCGGTGGTGCAGCGTCGCACGGCGAAGGTCGACGTAGTAGTCGGCTTCCTTACCCGAGGACAGGGTGACCCGGCCGAACACCACCGAGAGCTCGCGGACCAGAGCTGCGAGTTCGGAGCGTGCGGTGTTGTCGAGCTCAGGTGCGGTCACGACCACGTCCCATCCTCTTGGTGAACTGGCGAACCAGGCCGCGGGGAACCAGCCGGCCGGCACTGGTGAGGACCTTGTACTGCAGCCCCGGAACGCTGATGACCGTGCCCTTGGCGATGTCGGCCAGGCTCTCGGAGACGACGTCGTCGACACTGAGCCACAGCGGGCCCGGGATCGACGCCATCTCGATACCGGCCCGCTGGTGGAACTCGGTGCGGACGAACCCGGGGCAGACCGCATGCACTCCGACACCGGTGCCGGTCAGGCCGTTGGCGAGCCCCTCGGAGAAGAAGACCACCCAGGCCTTGGAGGCCGAATAGGTCGAACCGCGGCCCGGCAGCAGCCCGGCGACGCTGGCGATGTTGATCACCGAACCCGTGCCGGCCTCGAGCATCGGGGGCAGGGCCGCCCGGGTCAGGTGCATCACCGCGGTGACGTTGACGTCCAGTTGGCGCTGCAGGACCGCCGGGTCGGTGCTCCAGAACTCACCGGAGGTGCCGAACCCGGCATTGTTGACCAGGACCCGCACCCCGGCGGCCAGGCGCGCGGCCACCCGGTCACGGTCGCCGGAATCGGAGAGGTCGGCCGGCAGGATCTCGGCGGCGATGCCGTGCGCCGCCCGGACCTCGTCGGCCAGTTCCTCCAGACGCACCCGGTCACGGGCGACCAGGACGAGGTCGAAGCCGTCGCGGGCGAATCTGCGGGCGTAGCCGGCTCCCAGGCCCGACGTCGGGCCGGTGATCATGGCTACGGGGCGGGTCACCCGCTCACCCTATCGCCGGGTCAGGTCTGGTAGTTCGGGGCCTGCGTGCCGGTGCGGGGCTGCTGGGGCCGCAGGACCGGCGGGGCCTCGCTGCGGCCCGGCGGGAGCGCCTGGGGGCGGCCCGGTTCGGCGGGACGACGGGACGACTGAGCCGCTGCGGCCTGCGCGGGGATCGGCGGCAGCACCCGGAGCAGGTCGTTGAACTGCCGGACGGCGCGCAATGCCTCGTCCCACTGCGCCCGGGTGGAGGCGATCGGCATGGCCACCAGCGTCCAGTTCTGCTCGTTCCACATGATCTCGGCGCAGTCCGGGGCGGTGTGGGCGAAGGTCACCATCCGCCGGTCACAGGCGCGGCGCGCGGCGTCGAGGTTGTTGGAGTAGACCATCCGCGGGCCGATCGCCCCAAGCAGCCAGACGTCGCTCTCCCGAGGTTCCTTGACGCCTTTGAGGCGAAGGTCCATCACGACATTGGTGCCGACCTTGCGGTGCAGAGCGACGACGGTGGCGACGTCCTCGAGATCGAAGACGTACACCGCCTCGCCGCGGATCTGGCCGAGCACCACGTTGCGCGCGGTCACGTCACCGACCGTTGACATCACCCCACGGGTCCAGCGGTCGACGATTTCGTCGGATTCCTGCTCGTAGTCGAATCCGTGCGAGCGGGCCCAGGACTTCCGGCGGCGGCCGAGGCCGCGCCGACGCCCGATGTCGACGTACAACAGCACTGCCGCACCCACGAAGCAGAGTGCGGACAGCGTGAACCAGAACGGGACCATTGCCGGTAGCCTAACGGTTCCGGGGCGTTCACCGGGATTCCGAATAGGTCACAACCCGATCACCCCGCCCTGTCCGCCGCCGTATCACCCGCGCGGGCCCGTCCCGCGCGCAGACGTCAACGACCCCGACACGCCGGGCGTGCGGGGTCGTTGACGTCT
>SYAB01000096.1 GCA_005787665.1 Actinomycetota bacterium | reverse complement strand
GGTCACCACCATGTCGTCGCCGGTCCGCCAGGACAGCGACACCACCGAATTGCCCAGGCCGAAGCCGATCCGGCGGGGATAGGTCAGGGCGAACTCCCCGCCCGGCGTCTGCTCGACGCCGGCGAGCACCACCTGCCCGTCGATGACCATCGCCACCCGGGTGCTGTCGCGGGAGACCTGCAGTTCACTGATCGAACCGGGAAAACGCGCGGTGACCGCCGCGGAGTCAACCGGGATGCGGGCGGGCTCACCGGAGGCCATCTCGCGGATCACCCGCACCACGCTGTTGCCGTCCACAACCACCCAGACCGCGTCGTCGAGCGCCCACGACGGGCGCGACACCGTCCGCCCGTCGGTGGCCCGCAGGGCCTGTCCGCCGTTGGGGCCGATCCACAGCGATTCGCCCTCCTGAGGGGACCGGGCCACCGACGCCACGTCGCGACCGGACCGGGAGAACGTCGCCGCCTGCTGATTCGTCATCGTTCCGAACGAGCCCGGCACCTTGACCGCCTGCTGGCCGTCCATGGCCACCATCGCCCCGCCGATCAGCGCATGCACCCCGGCCGAGGCACCGTCGACCGCGCCCGGATCGCTGGCGGCGACATCGGTGGTCTTCCACCCGTCGACGAAGCGGTCGTCGAGCGGGGCGCCGTCGGCGTTGATCAGATACGGCCCGGTCAGGTCCGAGCGTGCCAGCGTCCAGATCAGTTGTGCGGCAAGCAGAAGCCGGCTGCTGGGGTCGGTGGTGGTCAGGTTCTCCAGGTCGACGCGGGCGCCCCCGTAGCCTCGGCCCACCCCGGCCTTCCCGCCGTCGGCTCGGGTGACCGTGCCGAGCAACTTCAGCGGCGGGCCCAGCAGGTTGCGGACCGTCTTGGCCATCTCCGGTCGCGGGCCGGCGATCAGCTTGTTGACCAGTTCGGTGGCCAGCAGGTCGGGGTCGGACACCGCGAGATAGCGCGGATCGGGCACGACGGTCGCCCCGGTGGGGTCGACGAAGTACAGCGTGTAGCGCTTATAAGAGGCCTGGAACTTCTGCCAGTCCAGGAAGACCCCGTTGGGCAGCCGGTCGATCCGCCAGCCGTCGGGGGTCTGCACGAGTTCGATGGGCCCGGGATCGGGCAGCTTGCCATCTGCGGTCTCGAAGACCCCGACGTCGGACAGCGAGCCGAGGATCTCCGCCTGCATGGTCATCGAAACCTTCTCCAGGGAACGGGTTTCGGTGAAGACCACCTTGTCGATCAGCAATGCGCTGCCCTGGTCGTCCCAGTCCTTGGAGGCCGACTCGGTGAGGAACTGCCGGGCCGCCTTGTGCCGGTCGGCCGGATCGGCAGTGGCTTTGAGGAACTCCCGCAGGGTCTGGTCCGGAGTCATGCCCGAATTGGGCTCGGGGAGCGGCTTGGGGGTGGGCCGCTCGACGGTTCCGATCGCCTGCGGCGCGGAGGAGTCGGGCACTCCGGCGCAGCCGGGCACCCAGGCGATCAGGCCGACCAGCACGACGGTCAGCAGTCGACGGGTCACACGCGCTCCCCGGCGGTCTCGCGCTGCCGGATCTGGCGGACCTGGTCCTCGTGGGTCTCCCGGCCCGGCGGCTTGAGCGGCAGCGGACTGGTGGTGACCTTGTGGCCGCGAATCAGCGGCAGTGTCATCCGGAAACAGGCGCCCTTGCCGGGTTCGCCCCACGCTTCCAGCCGGCCCTGGTGCAGCCGGGCATCCTCGATGCTGATCGCCAGGCCGAGCCCGGTCCCGCCGGAGCGACGCACCCGCGACGGGTCGGAGCGGAAGAACCGGCTGAACACCAGCTTCTCCTCACCGGGTCGCAGGCCCACCCCGAAGTCGCGGACCGTGACCGCCACCGTGTCCTCGTCGGCGGCCATCCTGATCTGGACCGGTTGCTGCTCAGCATGGTCGATGGCGTTGGCGATGAGGTTGCGCAGGATGCGCTCGACGCGGCGGGGGTCGACCTCGGCGATGATCGGGTGGTCGGGAAGTTCGACCTGCATCTCGACGGCGGCCTCGTCGGCCAGATGTCCGACCTTGCCCAGCGCGCTGTTGACCGTGGACCGAAGGTCCACCGCCTCCACCGAGAGTTCGGCAACGCCGGCGTCGTGCCGGGAGATCTCCAGCAGGTCGTTGAGCAGGCCCTCGAACCGGTCCAGTTCGCTGACCAGAAGCTCGGTGGAGCGGCGCAGCGCCGGGTCGAGGTCCTCGCCGTGGTCGTAGATGAGATCGGCGGCCATCCGGACCGTGGTCAGCGGAGTGCGCAGTTCGTGGCTGACGTCGGAGGTGAAGCGGCGCTGCAGATTGCCGAACTCCTCGAGGTTGCCGATCTGGCGCTGCAGGCTCTCGGCCATGTCGTTGAACGACACCGCCAGCCGGGCCATATCGTCTTCGCCGCGCACCGGCATGCGCTCGGACAGATGCCCCTCGGCGAACCGTTCGGCGATCCGGGAGGCCGACCGCACCGGCAGCACCACCTGACGCGACACCAGCAGGGCGATCCCGGCCAGCAGCACCAGCAACACCAGACCACCGGTAGCCATGGTGCCGCGCACCAGGGTGATGGTGTTCTCCTCGCCGGTGAGCGGGAAGATCAGGTACAGCTCGAGGTTGGCGACCCGGGACGGGGCCGGGGTGCCGATCAGCAGCGCCGGCCCGGAGAACCCCTCGGTGCGCACGGTCGCGTACTGGTAGCTGACCTGACCGGCCTTGACGAAGTCCCGCAGCGAGCGCGGGATCTGGTCCACCGGGCCGGCCGCAGTGGCCTCGCGCGGGCCGTCGCCGGGCACCATGAGCACCGCATCGAAGGTGCCCGCCAGTCCGGCGGTGGAGGTCTGACCGGTCTTGGAGATCAGCGTGTTGCGCGCCAGTTGCAGGCTGGAGTCCAGCGAACGGGTCTCCTCGCCGCTGACGATCCCGCTGACCGTGCCGCGGGCCCGGTTGATCTCCTCGGTGGCGGCGCGCACCTTGACGTCGAGGACCCGGTTGGTGATCTGGCTGGTGAGCACGAACCCGAGGACCGCGATGACCACCGCCGAGAGCCCGAGGGTGAGCACCACGACGCGCAGTTGCAACGAGCGACGCCAGAGATGGCCGAGCGCCCGGCTGACCGTCGTGGTGCCGCGCACCAAGGGACCCGACCGGCCCCACGGGCCGCGGGTGCGCCGCGACGGCCAGATCACCGGCGCACCTCCTCAGCCAGCGGCACGGATCACGGTGGTCCGGCCTTGTAACCCACTCCGCGAACGGTCAACACCACCTGCGGGTTCTCCGGGTCTCTCTCGACCTTGGCCCGCAAACGCTGGACGTGCACATTGACCAGCCGGGTGTCGGCGGGATGCCGATACCCCCAGACCTGTTCGAGTAGTACATCTCGAGTAAACACCTGTCGGGGTTTACGCGCCAACGCCACCAGCAGGTCGAACTCCAGCGGGGTCAGCGAGATCTGCTCGCCCTCCCGGGTGACCTTGTGGGCCGGGACGTCGATCTCGATGTCACCGATGGAGAGCATCTCGGCGGGTTCGTCCTCGTTGCGGCGCAGCCGGGCACGCACCCGGGCCACCAGTTCCTTGGGCTTGAACGGCTTCATCACGTAGTCGTCGGCGCCGGACTCCAGACCGAGCACGACGTCGACGGTGTCGGTCTTGGCCGTCAGCATGACGATCGGCACCCCGGAGTCCGCGCGCAGCACGCGGCACACGTCGATACCGTTCATCCCGGGCAGCATCAGGTCCAGTAACACCAGGTCGGGCCGCAATTCGCGGACCGCGGTCAGGGCCTGGGAGCCGTCTGCGATGACCGCCGTCTCGAAACCCTCGTTGCGCAGGACGATGGTCAGCATCTCCGCGAGCGAGGGGTCGTCGTCGACCACCAGAATCCGTTGCCTCATGGCGTCCATGGTGTCACCGAATCGGGACAAACCGCTGCTACCGCGCACTGGCGAGTTGCGCTCAGGCCGACAGATCGGCCGCCAGGGCGGCCGCGTCGACCTCAGGGCCCGCCACCGACCAGCGGCCGTGCCAGTTCGCGGCCGCCAGTTCGGAGTAGACCGCCGCGGTGCGCTGCTGCAGTCCGCCGTCGCGCTCATAGGCATCCCGGGCCCGGTCAGCCTCCTCGGCGGCGCGGTGCCGGGCCCGCGCGCCGGCCAGTTCCACCGGGACCGCGAGCAGGATCTGGCGGTCCGGCACCGGCAGGCCCAGCCGCCCGTACTCCAGGTCGGCGATCCAGCCGACCATGTCGCCGTCGACCCCCTGATGCAGCCGCGCGGCACTGTAGGCGGCGTTGGAGGCCACATAGCGGTCCAGGATCACCACGTCGTGGGCGTCGCACAGGGCGGCGATCTGTCCGGCGGCCGCGGCCCGGTCCAGCGCGAAGAGCACCGCCATGGCGTAGACCGATGAGGCCAGGTCGCCGTGGCGGCCGTGCAACGCCTCGCTGGCGAGATCGGCGGTGACCGACTGGCCGTAGCGCGGGAAGGCCAGCGTGGTGACCGTGCGGCCGGCACTCTCCCATGCCGTCTGCAGGCCCCGGCTGAGGGTGCGCTTGCCGGCACCGTCGAGACCCTCGATGACGATCAGCACGGGCGGAAACCTCGGCCGCCACACCGAGACTGCGTACAGATCGCACTTTCGGGGCGAATCACAATCTGAGCGCAGTCTCGGTCTAGTACCGGTAGTGCTCCGGCTTGTAGGGACCCTCGACGTCGACGCCGATGTACTCGGCCTGGTCCTTGGTGAGCTTGGTCAATGATCCGCCGAGCGCTTCCACGTGGATCTTGGCGACCTTCTCGTCGAGATGCTTGGGCAGCCGGTAGACCTCGTTGTCGTATTCGTCGTTCTTGGT
>SYAB01000095.1 GCA_005787665.1 Actinomycetota bacterium | reverse complement strand
CACGGGGCCGCTCATCGACTACCTCCTCACCGTGCGCCTCGGAGCGCCAGACCCGCCCGACTGACTGATCACGCTAGTCCGAGCACCGCGGGAGCGGGGTCGATTGCACGCCGGGTTCGGATCAGCCGGCCGAGCGGACGGGCACCTTCCGGCGGCGACCGCGCGCCGAGAGGTGACGGGCGTAGACGATGCCGAGAAAGGACGCCACCGCCTCGGCCGCCATCTGACAGCGCAGCGTGGCGATGGTGTCGAACGCGTGGTGGGCGTTGGGGATCTCGGCATAGGCCACCGTGGCCGCACCCGCAGCGCGCAGCGCCGAGGCGAACCCGTCGGCCTGGCTGCGCGGGACGATGGCGTCGTTCTCGCCGTGCAGGATGTAGAAGGGCGGGGCGTCACGGTGTGCCCGCAGACTCGGCGAAGCCGCCTCGTAGACCTCACGGTTCGCGCTGAATCGGCGCTGCATCACCGTGGTCTCCAGCAGCGGCATCATCAGCTTGTGCATCGATCCGTGGTCGGTCAGGTCGTAGACGCCGTAATAGGGCGCGGCGGCCTGCACGCCGGTGTCGACGTCCTCGAAGCCGGGCTGCAGGGTCGCGTCGTCGGCGGTCAGCGCCGCCAGCGAACACAGGTGTCCGCCGGCCGAACCGCCGGTGATGGCGATGAAGTCGGGGTCACCACCGAATTCGGCGATATTGGCGCGCACCCAGGCGATGGCCCGCTTGACATCGATGATGTGGGCCGGCCAGGCGTTGCGCGGGCTGCGGCGGTAGTTGATCGACACGCAGATCCAGCCGAGCTCGACCATACGTGTCATCAACGGATAGGCCTGGCCGCGTTTGTCGTTGACCGACCATCCCCCGCCGGGGACCTGGATGAGCACCGGAGCGCGGTGGCCGGCAGGCAGGTCCGGCCGGCGCCACACGTCGAGCAGGTTGCTTCGGCCGCCCGGGCCGTAGGAGATGTTGGTGGTGGCCGCGGCATAGAGCTTGCGGTGCCGCATGGCCTCGACGAGCCCGCCGAGATTGGGCCGGCGAGATTCCTCGGAGTTCAGTGGGTGGCGCACCGCGTCGCCGAAGTCCTCGCCGAAGGTCTCGATCAGCGCCTCCCTGAGGACGGCGTCGGCGCGGCGACCCGCGAGTCCGCACGCCAGCTCTTCCAGCGGGGCCGGCAGCGCCGCAAGTACGTGGCCGGTCAGGACCTGCGGGGAGAACTCACTGGCCAGCCAGCCCAGCACCCAACTCGCCGCGGCCGGGGACCCGCGCAGCACCAACGCGCCGGTCCGCACGGCCCGGTGACATCGGCCGGCGACGCCGTCGATCGCAGTGCTCATATCGGCTCCCCTCGAGAAACCCCGGTCTGGTCCGGCTGCCACTGGCCCGCGCGGCCCGAGCCACGCTAGCGAACAACCCTGCCCGGCAGGGTGATTTCGCCGTCCGCCACCGGGATCCAGAGGACGTATCCCCAGACCAGGGCGTGAAAATCGGGCGACACGACACGGCCCGATACACTCGGGGCGCTTGCCTCCGTAGCTCAGGTGGATAGAGCAAGGGCCTTCTAATCCCTAGGTCGCACGTTCGAGTCGTGCCGGGGGCGCAAGTCTGTGTGTGTCATAGTCGGTATCGGGTTGGGGTTTTGGCGGCAGCACTGGCATCTCGGTCTGCGCGCTCTGCAAGGTGCTTCCTGACGGATCCACCTTGTCGACCTTTCGGCCACGGCGCGGGTTTCGCGCCGTCGATCGGAAGTGGGCGCGAGATGCGAGTGGCGGTCGTCGACCAGCACGATGTCGTGCGGGCCGGGGTGGAGCGCTGGCTGGATGAGCACCGGCCGCACCTGATGCTGGCTGGCAGCTTTCGGCGACCCGAGGACTACTTGGCATGGCTCCCGACCGCGGGGGCAGTCGACGTGCTGGTGACCGAGATCGCCGAGAATGGACACGCCCCCGATCTCGACGGCGTGCGCTCGCTGAGCGCCGCGGGCCCGGCGGTGATCGTCCACTCCGGGTTCGTCTCCGATGAGGTGATCCTCGCCAGCCTCGAGGCCGGCGCGACGTCCTTCGTCGCCAAGTGCGACGGGCGCGATCACCTCATCAACGCCCTTCGTTCCGCCGGCACCGATCGGCCCTACGAAGGCCCCAGAATGGCTGCGGCTCTGGATCGCAGCAGGTCGGTCGGGCGTCTGGGACTGTCCGAGCGGGAACGCCAAGTGTTGGTGGCGTGGTTGCGCACCGAAAGCAAGGACGACGTCGGAAGCAGGTTGGACATCGCGCCGGCCACTGTCCGCACCCACCTCCAGCGGGTGCGGACCAAGTACGCCAGGCTCGGCCGGTCGGCGTCCGACAAGTCCGCGCTGCTAGCACGGGCGATCGAGGACGGCATGATCGGCACGAGCGACCTCGACGGGCACTGACCCGCGTCGCTGGCGTGGCAACCGCCGCCGGCGCTCCGGCGGCACCACAATGAGCCGGTGGCCGATATCGACGGGCGGCGAAGGGCGCTGCGCCGGCGACCGCCCGGAACGGATTTCCGCCCCGACATCGAAGGCCTGCGGGCGGTCGCCGTGCTGGCCGTCATCACCTTCCATGCGGGTGCGATCAGCGGCGGCTTCGTCGGGGTCGACGT
>SYAB01000094.1 GCA_005787665.1 Actinomycetota bacterium | reverse complement strand
TGCGGCCGGCGACCAACCGGTCACCTGCCTTCAGTAGCGCACCCAACGAGGTGAACACCGCGGCCATGCCCGACGCGGTCGCGAACGCCGCCGGCGCGCCTTCGATCAGCCGCAGTCGCTCCTCGAACATCGCAACGGTGGGGTTTCCGTAGCGGGAGTAGACGAACCGGTCGATTTCACCGGTGAAGGCCTTCTCCGCGTCGGCTGCTGAGTCGTAGACGTATCCCGACGTCAGGTAGAGCCCTTCGGAGGTCTCCTCAAAGCCGGAACGCAGCAGTCCCCCGCGAACGCCGATGGTGGCCTGACTGACCCCGTCCGGAAGTGGCGACGGGATCCGCACCGACGGGACGTCGCCGTCGGTCACGACTGTCTCCAGGGCAGACCATCCGCACGCCAGCCCGTTGACCCCCGGTGGCCGTGCTCGTCGAGTTGGCCCTCGAAACCGTCCAGCATGTTGTACGCCGGCGCGATCCCGGCCGCGGTGGCGGCCTGCGCGGCCGGTATCGACCGATTCCCGGATCGGCAGAGGAAGATCACCGGGCGCTCACCCGGGGAGACGCCGGCGGCGATCAAATCGGCGACGAAGTTCTCGTTGCGTCCCTGGGCCGTCGTCCACTCGATCGCCACCACATCGCGACCGAGACTGGACAGGTCGGGCACACCAACCCACTTCCACTCAGCCTCGGTGCGGCAGTCGACAAGCACCGCGTCGGGGTGGTCGCTGAGCAGCTTCCAACTCTCCTGCGGGGTGATGTCTCCGGCGTAGTTCACAAACGTGAGCCTACCGGGGGCCGGGTGAACACACCGTCCAGCGCCCGTTCTCGCGAACGAACGTCATCACCGAGCTGATCTTGTCGTCCGGCGCCTTTTCGAAGTGATACACCACCGTCGCGGTGGCCCGGTCTGACGTGACGGCGATCCCGGTCACGTCGTCGACGAATCGCGCACCCTTGGCCGACGACGACTGCCGCTGATCGGTCAGCACGCCGGATTCGGTGCCCTGCTCGGCGATACAGGTAAAGGTGCGAAAGTCTGCGTAGTCCCCCCGTTGCAGGGCGTCATTCTGGCCGACTGCCGCCAGAGCGACACGATCCTCGTCGGATTGAGCATCACCGGCCACCATTTGCAGCACCCAGAACACGGCAAGCGCTGACAACACCACCGCAAGAGCGCCCAGGATCGGGGCCGGACTGCGTCTGCTGCCGTCGGATTCGGTCATCGTGGCCGTCCTTAGTTGCGGCCCGGCCAGTGCCAGGCGGGTTCATCGAGCAGTCGCTGTCCAACGATCGTGGTTTGGCCGTCGAATTTGGTGAGCCGCAGCAGGCTCAGATCGTCGCCGAGGTTGTCCGCCAACGCGGCGACCAAGGGTGCCGAGTGCGTGACGACGAAGAGTTGCGAGCGTTCGCAGGCCCGTGCGATCAAGCCGGCCAGCGCTGCCAGCAGATCCGGGTGCAGGCTGGCTTCGGGCTCATTGAGCACCGTCAGTTCGGCGGGCCGCGGACTCAGCAGCGCGGCTATCCACAGCAGGTAACGCAATGTGCCATCGGAGAGTTCAGCGGCTGTCAGCGGCCGCAACATTCCCGCTTGAGACAGCGTCGTCTCGAACCGGCCGTCGATGACCCGGATCTGCACCCGGCTGCCGGGGAAGGCGGCATCCACCGATTCGTGCAGCGAGGCGGCATCGCCGATCTCGAGAATGGTCTGCAACGCTGCCGCAAGGTCAGCGCCGTCATGCCCGAGAACGGTTGTCCGCGTGCCGATCTGGGGTGCCCGAGCCGGCGCCGTGCTGTCGGTGCGGACGTGATCGTAGAAACGCCATGACCGCATACGTTCGCGTAGTTGCATCAGTTCAGGTGCAGCCTCCGGATCGGCGAGTTCGCTGAGCATGCTGTCGAACGGCCGCAGGCCCGCCGGTGTGCGGATCCAGCCGTCGTCGTCGTCGCGGACTCGCACCGCCGGGCCCGAGCGCTCGGCGAGCAGGGTCGAGGGCCGCAGTACAGCCCCGGCCCAGACCGCCTCCGATTTGATCTCCGGATCCAGCCCGAAGGCAGTCTTGGCGTCCTGTGGCAGGCCGAGGTCGACGGCGTAGCCGAAGTCGCCGCCGGAGAAGCCGAGTTTCAAGCTGACCGGACCCTTGCGACCGGGGCCGGCCCACATCGTCGAGGACAGCCCGCCCTCGCGAGCAAGTGCGTTCACCGCACCATTACGCGCCGAATCGGCGAGCAGGCGCAGCGCGCGATACAGGTTCGACTTGCCGCTGCCGTTAGGTCCGGTCACGACGGTGCAACGCCGCAGCGGAACGATCAGCCGGCGCAGCGACCGGTAGTTCTCCACGGCGAGGGTGTCGAGCACGCCGCAAACCCTATCTAGAGCGGAAGATGTCGACATGCACCGCGCGCCGGATGTCCATCGACCGCTGTGGGATCGCATCGGCGAGATCGTCTCCAACCAACGATCCTGGGTGCTGGCACTGGTTGTCGCAGCACTCGGCGGCGCCCTGCTGGGTCTGATCCCGCAGAGTGGCTCGGCCGAACAATCGCCGGTGGTCCTGCCGGCAACCGCGGAGTCGGTCCGGGCGGCGGAGGTCATCAAGGCGTTCCCCGGCGGTGACACCGCACCGGTGCTGCTGGTGATCAGCCGGGCCGACGGGGCGGATCTGTCACCGGAGGAACTCGGCGCCGCCCAACAGGCCCGCGACCGCATGTCCGGCGTCACCGGCGTGGTCGCCACGCCCGGCCCGCCGATCATCGGGGCCACCGACGGCAAAGCTGCGGTGGCACCGGTGGCGTTGAGCCCCGACCTCACCGGGTTCGCCCTGTCCGACACCGTGACGAGCTTGCGCAACGCGGCCCGTGACGGGCTGCCGGATCCTCTGATCGCGAACGTCACCGGCGGACCCGCCTTCGGCGCCGATATCGCCAACTCGTTCGCCG
>SYAB01000093.1 GCA_005787665.1 Actinomycetota bacterium | reverse complement strand
GGGGCCGCACGCAGGTTGTCGCGCAACCAGATCCCGCCGAAGTAACCCGACACCGCCAGGTTGCCCAACTGGAGCCGGGCCTGATCGGGGGTGACCTCCCCGGCCAGGGTGTCGAGGCTGGTGACCGCGAGGTCACCGAAGAAGAACCGGGCCGCGTCGGCGGGGTCACCTCCTTCGGTGACATAACCGGCGGCTACCTCGGCCACGGATTCCGGGGCGACGGTGAACGACCATCCCTCGGTGATCGGCATCTGCGGCAGGTCCACCGCGGTACGCGGGCCGGTCCTGCTCGCCGGCGGTACCTCGCCGGCCGGGGTCGGCCGGACCGCAGCAACCGGCCGCCGCTTCTGTGCGCGGGCCGCCGCGCTCGGGGCAACCGCCCGAGTTGCAGTCGACGCTGCCTGTGCAGCGCCGGTGCGGGCCGCCCGGCGCATACCGGCCTGGCGCTGCCCCGCGGTATCCCGGCCCGCCGACGCGGCGTCGCTCGGCCTGTCCGCCGGCCCGTTCTCGGGTGACGCCGACGCCACGCCCTGCCCGGCGGCGAAGACCACCGCGCCGACGCCGAGCGCAGCGGCGACTCCCCCGACACGTCCGACCCAGCTCGAGGCCCCCATGATGTCCCTCCCCGGGCACTCTTGATGACACCTCGACGCTAGCAGTTCAGCAGCGATCCGCCCTATCGCGCGGGTCGCTCACGGCCTCCCCGCGGCCTCCCCGGCAGGGCCGCCCGATGTGACGAAGTCGATGAGTTCCTCGACCCGGCCGATGAGTTCGGGCTCCAGGTCGGTCCAGTCGCGCACCGCGCCGCGGATGCGCCGCCACGCGCGGGCGATATCGGCCTGATCGCGGTGTGGCCACCCCAACGCCTGACAGATGCCGTGTTTCCACTCGACGCTGCGCGGCACGGTTGGCCACACCGCCAAGCCGAGTCGGCCGGGCTTGACCGCCTGCCAGATATCGACGTAGGGATGGCCGACCACCAGCGTGTCCCGCCCGCCCGGCCCGCGGCGAACCGCCTCGGCGATGCGGGCCTCCTTCGAGCCGGTTACCAGGTGGTCGACCAGAACGCCCAACCGCCGGTTCGGGCCGGGGCGGAAAGACGCGACGATGTCGACGAGGTCATCGACACCGCCGAGGTGTTCGACGACGACACCCTCGACCCGCAGATCGTCACCCCACACCTGCTCGACGAGTTCGGCGTCGTGGCGGCCTTCGACGTAGATGCGACCGGCCCGGGCCACCCGGGCGCGGGCGTCAGCGACCCGGACCGACCCGGAGGCGGTGCGGCCCGACTGCGGCGTTTCCCGGGACGGGGCGGTCAGGATCACCGGGCGCCCGTCGATCAGGAAGCCCGGCCCGAGTGGGAAGACCCGGACCCGGCCCCGCCGGTCCTCGAGTTCGACCCGGCCGCCCTCGACCCGCACGACCGCACCGACGTAACCGGACTGCGCGTCCTCGACGACGAGCCCGGTCTCGGCGCACCGTTGCACCGAGCGGACTCTGCCCGACTGGTGCGGGTCGTCGGCGAGCACATCGGTGCCATAGCGGTCGGCCACCCGGTGATCGTAGGGATCGGCCCGCCGGATACGGCGCAACTCGATGCGGCGGGTCTGCATCCTGGGGGACGATGGCGAGCGTGACGGCCGGACAACCAGGACGCGAGGGTGTCACCCTGACCGAGAAACCCACCGAACCCGGCGGCCTGCTGATCGGCGGTATCGCCGCGGGGCTGGCCGGGGTGATGGTGGATCTGCTCAGCCCGCTGTACGCGACCTCGTTCCACGAGGGATTCGGGCTGAGTAACACCCGGGCCGGTCTGTTGGTCACCGCCGCGCTGGGCACGATGGGCCTGGTCGAATTGGGCCTGGCCCATTCGATCGGTGACCGCAACCTCAAGCGCACGGCGACCTACGGCATCGTGATCGCCTCCGCGGCGCTGCTCTACATCAGCAACGTCAGCGACAACGGCTTCTGGTCGCTACTGGCGGGAATGGTGGCGCTCGGATTGGGCTGCGGGTTGTCCTTCGTCGCCGGCAACGCGGCGCTGTCCTTCGCCCACAACAGCGAGCGGGCGTTCGGACTGCTGACCACCTGGTACATGGTCTTCGTTTTCGTGATGATGAGCACCAATCCCTTTCTGCGCCAAATCTATCCGATCGTGCTGCCCTACGCGGCCATGGTGGCCGTGCAGGTGGTGTGCCTGGTTCTCGTCTGGTGGAAGCTCCCCGACACCCGGCGCATCGCCCGGCAACGCGCCGCGGCCGACCGTGACGTCGAGGAACTCTCCCCCGCCGTGGGTGCCGAACTGGACCGGGACGCGCCCAGGCTGTCGTTGTTCGGCCCGCTGCCGATCCTGCTGGCGCTGGCCGTGACGCTGTCCCAGTTCGCGGTCGCGGGACTGTGGACCTTCGCCGAGGAGTTGGGCACCCGAGCCGGTCTGTCGGCTGGGGCGACCGCGAGCTTCCTCGGCTTCTCGCAGCTGGTCGGGCTACTCGGCACCATGGCTCCATGGTTGCTGGGGCGGTGGGTCGGTCGCGGCGCGCTGGGCGCCGCCGGGCTCCTACTGTCCGGTCTCGGCGTGCTGCTGGTTCCGATGGTGCACACACCGGCCGCCTATATCGCGGGCAATCTCGTGATCAACCTGGGCTACTGGGTGACGCTGCCGCTGGCGCTGTCGGTCGCCGCGGACCTGGACCGCAATTCCGGGCGGCTGGTGGCGTTCATGCTCGGGATGTCCTCGATCGGCCTGGCGTTGGGCCCGAGCCTGGCCGGTCCGCTCCTCGGCGGCGCCGACACCACACTCGGCGCCTGGGTCTTCGGTCTCATCGGCCTGGTCGCCGTTCCCCTCATCATCCCCCCGGCCGTCGCGGCCGACCGCGCGGCCCGCGCCACCCGCGACGCGGAGGCTCTCGAACGGCGCGCCGGCTATCTCCCGTAGCGTGATTCCAACTCGACCACACCGGAGGCTCCATGAATCCCGCCCACCTCGTCGCCGTCGCCATGACGGGAATCGTCGTGCTCGGGCTGACATCCTGCGCCAGGGACAGTCAGGAGCCGGCGGCCTCGACCACCGCGGCGGCGACCAGCGCCACGACGACGACCACCTCGGCGGCGCCCAGCACCATCACGACGACCACCTCGGCGGGGACCAGCGCCACCACGACAACCCCCACGATGACCAGCTCGGCGGGGACCAGCACCCCGATCGTCGGCGGCATGACCACCTGCACCAAGGAGGCGCTGGCCCAGCCGGCCCTCCAGGCCGCCCAGGCGCTGGGTCCGGACAACCTCTACACCGTGGACACGCTGACCTGTTCGGACGGGTGGGCGGTGACCGCCGGAATCCTGTCCAGCACGCAGAACCCCGAGATGGGTGCGCCGACATCGTTCGTCTTCGAGCAGGAGGGGCAGTTCTGGGTGGTCAAGGACAAGGCCCAGGTCTGCGGAACCAACCCGACCACGACCACCCCGCCCGCCGACGCCGTGATTCCGGCCGAGCTCTTCCTGCCGGGCTGCGCCGCGGGCTGAGGCCGGGGCCGACTACAGAAGATTCGCGAGATAGCGTTCCCGCAGGGTGAGGCGCTGGATCTTCCCGCTGGTAGTTCGTGGGATCGCCCGTCGCGGGACCAGCACCACCTCGTCGAGGGAGAACCCGAACACCTCCCGTACCCGTGTCGTCGCCTGCGCCTGAAGTTGGGCACTGCCATCGGTGGCCAGTACCGCGACGATGCGGTCGCGCCCGCGCTCCCCGTCGAGGACGGAAAACACGACGGCATTGCCCGGGCCGACCTCGGGAATCTCGCCGATCGCGTGTTCGACATCGTAGGGCGGTAGGTTCCGGCCGCGGATGATGAGCATCTCCTTGGCGCGACCGACCACGTAAAGTTCACCGTCGCTGAGGAATCCGCGGTCCCCGGTGTCATGCCAGCCGTCGGCCGGCTCGCTCACCGTGCCGTCGATCTGCCGGTAACCGGCCATCAGCGAGGCCCCGCTGATCCGGATGTCCCCCAGCGCGCCGGGCGCAACCATGGCGCCGTCCTCGTTGACGACCGCGACCTGCATGCCGTCGATCGGCGGACCACAGGAAACCAGGGGTCCGCTACCGTCGATGCCCGGCCGGGTACGGACCCGGCCGAAATTGTCCGGACTCTCCGGTGCCGGTTGCAGCGCAAGCGTCGTGGCGAGAACGGATTCAGCCATGCCGTAGCTGGGAACCAGCGCGTCGGGTCGCAGCCCGAATGGTGCGAAGGTGCCGGTGAAGTGCCGCAGGGTCCCGTAGCCGATCGGTTCGGCTCCGACGAAGGCGTGCCGCAGGGCCGTGAGATCGATCCGGCCCGGGTCGGCGGCCCGCCCGAGTGCGTCGGCGACGGCCCGGTAGGCGAACGTCGGGCCCGCGGTGACGGTCGAGCCGTGCGCGGTCATATGCCGCAACCAGGACAGCGGATCCCGCAGGAAGCCGAGTGGGCTCATCAAGGCGACCGGCCCCCCGTAGACCAGTCCGGCAAGCACCTGGACCAGACCCATGTCGTGGTACATCGGCAGCCAACTGAACATCCGGTCGTACCGGACGTCGGCCCGGATCCCGTAGGCGAGGACGCCCAGGTTGTGGGCGACGTTGGCGTGGGTGAGCAGCACCGCCTTGGGTTCGGAGGTCGATCCGGAGGTGAGCTGGATGTGATGGATGTCCCCGGGCTGCGCGGGGGGCCGGTTCGCAGGCAATGACTCGTTATCGGCGAGATCCGCGTAGTCCAGCAGGCCGGGATGCTCCGCCGCCACCGCCGCGGCGGCCGGGCTGAGCACCAGCGTCGGATCGACGACGCGGATCGCCGCCCGCAGATGCCGAACCCCAGCCGAATCCGCCCGGGACGGTGCGGGGGGCGAGGCGACCGCACACGGCACCGCGCCGAGCAGCAGCACCGCCAGCAGCGTGGTGATGTACCGCTCGTCATTGGCGGCCAGCATCACGATCCGGTCGCCGGAGCCGACGCCCCGGGCGGCCAGAGCTCCCGCTCGGGCCCGGACGCTCTCGGCAAACTCGGCCCCGGTAACGGTGGAAAGGTGTGTGCGGCTGTCGTAGAAGTCCAGCCTGCCGCCGTACTCGCTCAGCACGCGGGGATAGTCGACCACGCCGGTCGTCAGTGCCGGAGCGTGGACCGCGACATGGGCCATGACCTCCGGGGAGAACAGCGGCGTCATCCGTCGCGAAGCCTGCGGGCGGCGATGCGCGCGCGGATGTAGTCGGCGACGTCGCCGAGCACCCCGAACTCGAATGCCGCCTCTTCGTCGATGTAGACCGTGAAGGTGTCCTCCAGTTCGGTCATGAGGGCCATCAGGACGGCAGAGTCGACGGGAAGGCTCAACAGCGGCGTCTGTGCGTCGAGGGTGTCCAAGTCGATCTGGTCGAGGTCCTCGGGCGGCAGCAACCTGGTGAGTCCCGCGCGAATGCCATCGATGACCTCGGCGGTCTCGGGCAGCGGCGGGGATACGTCGTTCTCACTCATGCGATGTCTCTCCTCAGCGCCGGAAGGCCCGTGCGGGGTCGATTCGGGTGACTCGGTGCAGTGGCAGCAGCGCGCCGAGTGCGGCCATCACCGCGGTGGCTATTGCCATCACCCCCAGCATTACGGGGGTCACCGCGATGGTGACATCACCCAGTCGGTCGCGGATCAGGAATTGCAGGGCGTAGGCGAGAAAGGCACCGACCAGATACCCCAACGTCGCGATGATCGCGGACTGGCCGAGAACCGTTCGGTACAACTGGGCCGGTCGGACTCCGACCGCGCGCAGCACCCCGAAGTCGCCCATCTGCTCGTTGGTGGCGGCCAGCACGGTCAGGCCGATCAGTGCCACGCCGACCAGGGTGGCGATGGCGATCATCGCCTTCAGTGGACGCCCGATCATCGAGATGATGATGTCGCGGCTGTTCTGGGCGAACTCAGCCGAGGTCAGGGCGTCGGCCCCGGGGATCCGATCCCGGACGGCCGCGGCGGCCTGCGCGTCACTGTAGCCGTCGGCGGGCTGGACCAGGATGTAGGACACCCTATTGCCGGCCCGCATGAGGCGTCCAGCATCGGGCAGGGAGACGAACGCGTAGAAGTTGCCCAGCGCGGCGGTCTGATCGGACAGGCCGACGACGGTGAAGTCCCCATCGACGATCCGGACGGTGTCGCCGAGGCGAATCCCGTTCTTGTGGGCCAGGATCCGGTCGAGAACCACTTCGCCGGATGCTTCGACATCGCGTCCTGCGGCCAGCGACCACGGCCCACCGACTCCGGTCGCGGCGTCGTAGCCGACGACGAAATACGCGGTCTGCTCCCCGTTGTGGATGAAGTCGGACGGTTGGCCGAGGATCGGATCGGCCGACCCGACCTCGGGCAATGCCTTCAGTTCCCGCACGGTCTCCCCGGGCAGCCAGGAAACGGCCCGGAACATCTGCGACACCCCGGGCTGAACGACCCAGACCGCGTGACGCGAGTGGTCGATGTATGTCGTGACCTGCCGGGTCGTCCCGACGAAGATTCCGGCCATCACCAATACCAGCAACACTGCGAAGCCGACCCCGAGGACCGACAGGGTCAAGCGAGTACGTTCGGTGACCAGATTCTTGACAGCGACGATCACGGCGCACTCGCATTCTGAAAAGTGTTGTCCCGCAGCGATTCGGACCAAGAAATGGGGCGGCCAACGGTATACTTCCGGATATGCGGGACGACCACCTCGGGGCCACGCCGCTGTTGGACACCGGCGACCCGAGTCTGCGGGCGCTCAGCGCGGACAGGGGCTGGTCGAGCCTGAGCGAGCACGCCCGGATCGGGGCGATATACGGCTTCGTCCGCGACGAGATCCCCTTCGGCTACAACGCATCCGACGATCTGCCGGCGTCGGCGGTGCTGGCCGACGGCTACGGCCAGTGCAACACCAAGACCACCCTGCTGATGGCGCTGCTGCGCGCCAACGGAATCGGCTGCCGCTTCCACGGTGCGACCATCGACAGGAGGCTTCAGCACGGTGTCATGGTCGCGCCGCTGTACTGGTTCGCGCCGCGCAGCATCATCCACAGTTGGGCGGAGGTCAACGTCGACGGCCGATGGGTCGGCCTGGAAGGTGTCATCCTCGACGAGCAGTACCTGGACGGACTGCGGGCACGAATCGGCCGGCGGCAGGGACCTTTCCTGGGCTACGGCGTCGGCACGACGGACCTGGCCGACCCGCCCATCGACTTCAACGGCACCGACACCGCCATTCAGGCGACCGGTGTCAACCAGGACTTCGGCGTCTTCGACGATCCCGACGAGTTCTACCGGACGCACGGTGTCAATGCCCGGGGAGTCAAAGCCTGGCTGTACCGCAACATCATGCGAAAGGCGATGAACAAGCGAGTCAGGAACATTCGGATGGCCCGCGCGTCTGAACGTTGACCTCGTCATACCGTCGGCTCCAGAATCCTGCCGTCCTCGAGGTGCACCACCCGATCGGCGATATCGTCCAGACGCGAATCGTGAGTGACGATCACCACCGCTGCGTCGTTGGCGCGTGCCGCCTCGGTGAGTTGCTCGCTGACCTTGCGTCCGGTCGCCGAGTCGAGGTTCGCCGTCGGCTCGTCGGCCAGGATGACATCGGGTCCCATCGCCAGGGCGCGTGCGGTCGCGACACGTTGCTTCTCCCCGCCCGACAGCTCACCGGGCCGGTGCCCGGCGCGATGCGCCAGGCCCAGGGAGTCCAGCAGTTCGTTGGCCCGCGCGAGTGCGGCCGACTTGCGAACGCCGGCGTAGCGCAACGGGACGGCGACATTCTCGACGCTGGTCAGCGAGTTGAGCAGGTTGTAGTCCTGGAAGAGAAAGCCCAGCCTCAGCAGTCGCAGGGTGGCACGTTCGCGTTCGGACAGCGAACCGGCGTCCCGGCCGCCGATCCGCACCGTGCCGGAATCCGGGGTCAACAGCAATCCCATGACCAGCAGTGCGGTGGTCTTGCCGCCCCCGGACGGCCCCATCACCAGAACGACGTCGCCGCGGTCCACCGAGACGCTGATGTCCTGAAGGGCCTGGACGGCGGCCTCGCCCGTTCCGTAGTGGTGGGTCACCCCGGACAACTGGAGTACGGGGTTGGCCGAGCGTTCCAGGATCATTCGGTGGCACGTGCCGCATCGCGGCGGTTCGGCCTCGTCGTGGCATACCGGGCAGCGCATGGGTGGTGTCCTCCTGGGAGTCTCAGCGTCGGAACGCGATGGCAGGGTCGATCCGGGCGACGCGGCGGGCGGGCAGGACCGAACCCAGGACGGCCATCACGGCGGTGCCGAATGCGACGGCGACCAGCATGGTGGGAGTGATCGCGATGGTGACGTCGCCCAACCTGTCTCCGAGCAAGAACTGGGTCGTATAGGCGAGGCAGGTACCGACCAGATATCCCAGTCCCGCAATCAGCGCGGCCTGGGCCAGAACGGTGCGCCACAACTGGTTCGGCCGCACCCCCAGCGCCCGCAGCACGCTGAAGTCGGTCAGCTGTTCGGCGGTCAGCGCCCACACCGTCAGGCCGACCAGAACCACTCCCACCAGGGTCGCGATCGCGATCATGGTCTTGAGCGGCCGCCCGATCATGGTGACGATGATGTCGCGGCTGTTCTCGGCGAACTCCGCTGAGGTATAGGCGTCCACCCCGGGCAGGCCGCCCCGGATCGCGTCGGCCACCTGCTGATCGGTGAACCCCTCGCTGGGCTGAACCAGGAAGTAGGACAGGCGATTTCCCGCCCGCAGTAGTCGTGCGGCATCCGGCAGCGAGATGAAGGTGTAGTAGTTCGTCGCCGCAGCGGTCTGGTCGGACAGCCCGACGACGGTGAAGTCCTCGTCGATGACCGTCACGGTGTCGCCAAGCCGGATGCCGTTCTTCCCGGCCAGGATCCGGTCCAGGACCACCTCGCCGGGCTGATCGACCGCGCGCCCCTCGGCCAATGCCCACGGACCGCCGACCCCGGTGGCGGTGTCGTAGCCCACTACGAAGAAGGCGGTGTGAGTGCCGTTGTGGACGAAGTCCGACGGCAGGCCCAGGATCGGGTCGGCCGAGCGCACCTCGGGTAGTGCCAGCAAGCCGCCCCGGGTGTCGGCGGGCAGCCACGACACCGCCTTGAACATCTGCGAAACGCCCGGTTGCATGACCCACACCGCGTTGCGGGAGTGGTCGATGTAGGTGGTGACCTGCCGAGTCGTGCCGACGAACAGTCCCGTCATCACCAGCATCAGTAGCACGGCGAAGGCCACTCCGAGGATCGACAGCCCGAGGCGGGTCTTCTCGGCCAGCAGGTTCTTGACCGCGATCACCGATTCGCCTCCACTGAGCCGGCCATCTGACGCAGGGTCCGCACGGCCTGTGTGGTCACCAGGACCACGTGGTCGAGATCCTCGTCGGAGACCCCGGGTCCGAGCGAGAACCGGACGGACGACCGGGCTGACTCCTCGGTCAGGCCCTGGGCGGTGAGAACATGCGACACGGATTCGCTGCCGGCATGGCAGGCCGACCCGGTGGAGACGTAGATGCCGTGCATATCGAGGTAGTCGGCGAGGGTGTCGCCGCGAACGCCGTCGAATCGCACGCTGATCGTCTCGGCGACTACCGGGTCGGTGACGTTGATCTCGACCCCACCGACACCGAGCAGGCCGGTGACCATCCGATCCCGCCGATCGCGCATGGCCTGACGGTAGGCAGGGGTCAACCGCTGAAGGCAGGCCTGCGCCGCGGCGGCCATTCCCATCGCCCCGGCGACGTTCTCGGTGCCGGCCCGCAGACCACCCTCCTGGGCGCCGCCCCTGATCAGCGGAGCGAGCCCATGGCCGTCGCGGACCGCCAGCGCGCCAATCCCGCGCGGCCCGCCGAACTTATGCGCCGACACCGTGATCAGCGTGGCTCCCAGGTCTGCGAGATCGAGCTTTCCGGCCGTGTGTACGGCATCGGTGTGCAGAGCGACCCCCGCTTGGCGGGTCAGGGCCGCGATCTGCGCGATCGGCTGAACCGCGC
>SYAB01000014.1 GCA_005787665.1 Actinomycetota bacterium | reverse complement strand
GGTGGGGTTGCGCCCGGTGAGCATTGCCGCACGGGTCGGCGAGCACAGCGCGGTGGTGTGGAACTGGGTCAGCTTGACCCCCCGTTCGGCGATCCGGGTCATCGCCGGCATCTCCACCAGACCGCCGAAGCAGTCCCAGGTGGCGATGCCGACATCGTCCCAGACGATATAGAGCACGTTGGGCGCGTTCTCGGGTGCGGTGGGGGCCGCGAACGGAGCCCAGTCCGGTTCGGAGTCGCGAATGTCGAGGGAGATCGTGCCGTTGAAATCGGTTGGCATGCTGCGAGATTACTCGCCGGCAGCGCCCCCGGTCGGCGGATCGCCGCGCCGCTTGCGCAGTGCGACCCCGGCTCCCGCCGCGCCCGCGACGGCCAGCGCGGCACCGGCCAGCCACCACAGCTTCGACAGACCGCTCGCCTCGGTGCCGGTCTGTCCCGGATCCTCGATCGTCACACCGCCGACGCTGGAGGGGGCGCGCCCGGCGACCACGGCCGGTGCACGGCCCGGGAAGGCGACCAGCGCGTTGCCCCGCAGCTGGCGCCAGCGGTTGCTGTCGGCGGACAGCCAGCGCAGCAGCTCGTCGAGCTGGGCCGGGGCACCGTTGGACGTCGCGATCAACAGCGAGCGTTGCCCGTCGAAGACCGCCTGCAACGAACCGAAGGGGGCTTGCGGGTCGACGGTCAGTACCGTGAGCTCGTCCTCGGGCGACGGGCCCTCCAGGGTGATGCGGCCACCCGCACTGCTGACCGGCAGCGTGATCGACTTGTCCTCCCACCCGCCGGCGCTGACGATGATCGCGGGCTGGCGCGAGGCGAGGGCCTCGTCGACCGACATCACCTCGGTCTGCAGGGGCATGACGCTCAACCGCTGCAGGCCCGCGGCGAGCTGGACGGCCCGGGCGGCATCCGGGAAACTCTCGCCGGCGATGCCGACGTTCATCGCCGGCATCAGTGCCTGGGGCAGTGACCCGAAGCCGGCCGGCACCGGCGGCAGCGCCGGGGTGCTCTCCACCTCGGTGCTGCCCGAGATGGTCAGGGTCGCCGGGCGGTACTCGTTGCAGCGGCCCGAGTTACCCGTCGTGTTCAGCGATACCCGCACCCCGGTGTAGCGCGAGATGAGCCGGTCCGGGATGGTCACCACACGGTCGATGACTCCGCCGGCCTCGGCCGGCCAGGAGTCGAGCACCTCGCCGTTCACGCTCACCGCCAGCGCGCCGCCGACCGTGCTGGGCACCGGGGTGTAGGAGCCCTTGATCCGCAACCGGTAGCTCTGGGTGGAGTGACCGAACCGGGTCTGGTCCAGCGTGATCTCCACCTGGGGCGGGACGCCGGTGGCGGTCAGCGACGGCTGCCCGAGTTCGGACAGCGTCGTCAGGTTGCCCGGGAATCCGATACCGGTGTGCAACTGGGCCGCCACCGCTCGGGTGCCGACCGCGACGTTCAGCGCGCTGTCGGTGAGCAGACGCGCTTGGTTGACGAGCTTGTCGGCCGGTCCAGAGATCAGCATCTGCGGGACACCGTCGGACCCCTGCAGGGACAGGCCCTCCTCCGGCCCCTCCTTGATGACGAACTGGCGTTCCAGGGGCAGCGCCGGAGCGTCGATCTCACTTGCCCCGTCGGCGAGGGGAACGACGAGCACATCGGGCGCCTGACCCCGGTAACGGGCCACCAGAGACGTGGCCACCACCACTGCCGCGTCCGACTCGGCCTGGGTCGGTTTGGCCGGCAGGGCGATGGTCAGTTTGCGCAGCACGTCCGGGAGAAAGTCCGCGACGACCGCCGGCGGCGCTTCGCGGCCGGCGAAGACGACCGACCCGTTGATCAGGTCGACGGGGTTGAGGTCGTCCAGGCAGTACCGATCCTCGGCGATCCCGGACAGCGTCACGCTCAGCGACACCGACCCGTCGACCACGCGGACGCCCGGAAGCGGGATCACCAGCGGGGCCAGGTCGGTGAGCGGAAGGCCGACCTTGCTGATCAACCGGCTGTCCTGCATGACGGTCAGGACGCCGGACCGCATCGGGAACGGGAGGTCGACGACGGCGTTGATCGACACCGGGGTCAGACCTGCCGGCACGGGGAAGGTCACCGTCGTCGTGCTGGTCTCTCCGTAGAACGACAGCGTGGCCGGCACCCCGAGATCCGGCCAGGGCAGCGTCGGTGCGTCGATGAGGGCTCCGCCGACGGGTTCGGCGGTGGCGACGGGCGCGGAGCCCACCAGTACCGCGAGCACCCCGGCCGTGGCCAGCAGGCGGTTCACCCCGACGCGCGGAACGCAGACCATGGCCGCCACCTTAGGACAACGGCGCCGAGAGTTTCGACTGCCGGTCTTTTCCGGCTGCTCAGCGAGTCGGTTCATTGACCCGGTAGATCCGCCAGTTCGGCTGGCCCTCGCCGTCGTTGGGGACCTCCAGTTCCAGCGTCGCGATATCGGCGCCGTTGTCATAAAGCGTCGGATAGCGCTTGTTGAGGGTGTCCGAGCGGCCGCGACCGCCGGTCGGCACCGCCAGCAGATATTTCGCCCCACGTTTGGACGGGTCGTTGAGAATGCGGACGAAGTCCGGGTCCGACGGCAGCACGAACATCTTGGGTTTGCGGGAAGCCGCGACGACGGCGAAGCCGTAGACCGTGTCGGTGATCACCGAACTGTCCGGCAGGTCCAGGCTGTCGAGGTAGCGGGCGATGGCGCGTTCGGTGGAGAAGGTCCGGACGATGCGCTCCTCGTCGGCGCGCTTGGGGCTCACGCTGTCCGGTTCGGGGTCGACGACGGTCTCCAGGGCGTACTCCTGGGGGGCGTAGCGCGGCAGGGTCATCGCCCAACCCGCCACGAGCGCGCAGAAGGCGAACAGCGCGGCCACCGGAAGATAGCCACCGCGCACACGGGTCGACGGCACCGCCGAGTCCGCCAGCGCGTGACGTCCCGGCCTGATGGGCTCGATGAAGACCCCGTCGGGCACCGCCAGCAGCGCCATCGTCGCGGCGAACGGGATCGCGACGATGTAGAACCGCAGGAATCCGAAGGTGCCCCCGAGTGCGTAGGTGACGGACTGGAAGGCCAGTGCGGCACCGAAGAGGGCCAGCGGCGGCACCAGCATCGACGCCTTCGGGCGGCGCCACCGGATGACCCCGGCCCACGCCGCGATCGGGATCAGCGCCGGGGCCAGCAGCATGACGCAGGTCGCGGCGAAGCCCAGCCCGCCGCTGATCCCGGGCGGTGCGGCCCCGGACTGTTCCAGGATCGCCTTGTTGCCGTATTCGGAGGTGAACTGCGCGAAGGCCTCCCCGGTGATCAGCCAGCTGGCCGCGGCCCAGCCGAGGAACGCCACCGCGCCCGGACCGCTCATGATGATGGCGTCCAGCAGGGCACGGTGTACGCGGGGCGGGGCCGGAGCCCGCCGGTAGGTGGTGACCGCCACGACCAGGCCGGCGGCGGCGATGCAGGCCAGCGCGTCATAGCGGGTCAGATAGGCCAGCCCCATGGCGATACCGCCGGCGATGATCAGGTGGTGGACGTCGTCGTCGACCATCCACAGGATCAGCCGCCGCACCGCCCAGACCAGAAAGAAGACGAACGGCGCCTCGCTCATCCCGTTGGCGCCGTAGAAGACGATCATCGGATGCAGGGCGAACAGGGTCGCGATGGCCACGCTGTATCGGCGCGGCAGCCCCCGGTCGATACCCATGGACAGCACCTGGACGACGGCGCCGGCCATGAACAACGCCGACATGACGGTGGCCGAGAGCGCCCGCTCCGAGAGCGCCGGCACCAAGGGGCTCGCGGCGATGATCGGGATCTGCACCATGGCGGTCAGCGGGGTGAAGATGAAGCCGATCGCGGCGAGATGGGGGTCGCGGCTGAACAGGACGCTCTGGGAGGCCGAGACCCTTGCCAGCGCGTCACCCAGGATGAACCCGTTGCGGACCTCCAGCCAGTAGCCCGCGGCCAGGTAGACCGCGAACGGCACGGCGAAGGCGAGGCTCTTGAGCCGGCGGTCCGTAAGCCGGCTCACGGGTCGGCATCCGACCGTTGCGACAGACCGTGGACGGTCTTCTCCCAGTAGGAGGGCGAACGGATCAACTGGTAGACGCCCTTGGCCGCGGCCACGCTCATCATCGCGAAGAACGCGGGCACGGTGAGCGCGGGGATGATGAGGTCGGACCGATCGTCCTCACGCAGCGAGACCAGGTTCATGTAGAGGGTGGCGCCGTTGCCGACGATCAGGGCGATCAGGGCCGGGAAGTAGACGAACCACGGGAAGAAGTCGCCCACGACCGTGGGCTGGCCGAGGAACCACAGCGCGGTGATGAACCAGAACACCAGATTGAGCACCGCGATGATCGGGGTCCCGGCCAGGATGAGGGTGAGCCGCACGAAGGAGCGCGGCCCCACCGACCGCCACATCTGCCCGGGCCGGCGGATATGGACCAGCCAGGTCTGCAGATAGCCCTTGTACCACCGCGACCTTTGCCGGATCCAGTTGATCGGGTCGCTGTTGGCCTCCTCCATCGTGATCGAATCCAGCACCGCGGTGCGGTATCCGAGGGCGTGCAGGCGCAGCCCCAGGTCGGCGTCCTCGGTGACGTTGAACGGATCCCACGCCCCGATGCCCTCCAGGACGTCCCGGCGCAGATGGTTCGACGTGCCGCCCAACGGGATCGGCGAGCGGCTGCGCATCATCCCGGGCAGCAGGTAACCGAACCAGAGGTTGTATTCCGCGGTGAACCATCCCGTCAGCAGGTTCTGATGGGAGTTGTGATAGGCCAGCTTGGACTGGATGCACACCACGTCACGCGGTGACCTCGCGAAGGCTGCCACCGTCCGGCGCAACTGCAGGGGCTCGGGGTGGTCTTCGGCGTCGTAGATGGTCACGATGTCCCCGGTGGCGAATTCCAGGCCGTAGTTGCACGCCTTGGGCTTGGTCCTGGGCTCGGCCGGCGGGACCAGCACGATGGTGACGCTCTCGGAGTCCTCGTAGTCGCGCGCCGCGGCGATGGTCAGCTCGTCGTCGGCCTCCAGCAGTAGCAGCACCTGCAGTTTGTCGGCCGGATACTCCAGGCGCGACATGGCCTCGAGCAGATCGCCGACCACCTCGGGCTCGCCGTAGGCCGGGACCAGGATGGTGTAGCGCGGCAGCTCGGAGTCCGGGATCGCGCGGGCCTGCTCGTCGGAGACGACGATGGCGCGATAGGCCAGACCCTGCCGAAAGATCAGCACCCGGTCGATCATGGTCAGCACATAGGCGAAGGTGCACAGCCCGATCAGCACGACGGCGGTCTGCAGCGGCCGCCAGATCGCGAAGCCGACCGAGAGGATCGTGGCCGACCACAACACCGCCCGCTGCCAGCCGACCACGGCCGTGGCGGCCGAACGGACCGGGTCCTGGTCACGCAACCGGTTGACCGCGCGGTGCAGGTAACGCTGCTGGTCCTCGCCCGCGGTGACGCTCACCCCGGGACCCGCCGCAGTTGGGCCTCGAGCAGGGCGCGACCGAACACCGTGAGCAGGTCGCGGTCCTTGAACGTCGGATCGCTGTCCCAGGTGGCCTGGTTGCCGCGGAAGAAGACGCCGAACATGGTCCGTACGGTGGGCGCCAGGCCGGCGTTGGGTTCGGGGAACACCACGTCGTCCTCGTGATTGTCGACGGTCACCGCCGTGACCCGCTGGGCCTCGCCGCCGTCGCGCCACGTCCAGGTGAGCACGTTGAAGGTCAGCAGACGTTTGTCGTCGACGACGGTCACCAGGGAGCCGGTGACCCCGTGGCCGAGGTCGATGGGGATCGGATCGCTGATCCGGGTCGCCGACGCGTCGTAGAGGACATTCGTCGGGTAGACCCCCAGCGAGAAGGGGCGGCTCGTGCTGGTGCTGTCGACCACCACGGTGCGGGGACGGGCGAACTTGTCCCACGCCGGGTTGCCGGTGTCGGCGACGAACTTCTGGCGGATCAGGTTGGCTTCGCGGCCGAAGATCCGCCGGACCCACGGGTACTCGCTCTGATCGGTCTGATGCCACCCGGCCGGGGCGGCCAACGGCTGACCGAATCTCAGGCCCTCGACCCGGGCGGTCCAGGTGCCCGGCGCCGGCAGTCCCACCAGCGCGATGACGGCGGCGACGGCCAGCACCAGCGGAAGTCCGGCCCACACCTGGGCGGCGGCCAGCGGTTCGATCGTCCGGTCCAGCCACCGCTTGGACAATCCGCGGCGCGCGTACCCGAACAGACCCAGTCCGACCGTCAGCATCGCCAGCGTCGAGGGGATCATCTGGAAGGCGAACAACGGCGCGTCGGGTGTGACCACCGACATCGCGATCAGCAACACCATCCCCACCAGCGTCGCCCCCATGGCACCGACCGCGGCACGGCTGGCGGTCCGGCCGACCGAGACCGCGGTGGCGGCGGCCGCGATCAACACGCTGGCCAGACCGGCGGAACTCTTGTTCCCGCCGAAGAAGATGACAGCCAACTGATAGCCCAGCGGCAGGCTCAGCAGCAACAGGACCCAGACCCAGGCGAACCGCATCACCGGACGCAGGCCGAAGAGCACCACGCTGGAGGACACCGCAAAGAACCACATCGCGGCGAGGTCGATCCGGAGCAGGTGGAAGTACTGCGAATAGCGTTGCAACAGCACCGCTTGGATCATCAGCGCGAAACCCAGGCCGAGGCCGCCCACGATAATGTCGGTCTGGCGATCGTGAATCGGGAGTTCGGTGCGCGCCCGGCGAGCCACCCCGACCGCCCCCACCACGGCGGCCAGCGGCATCAGCCAGACGAACCCGTTCAGTCCGCCCTCGACGGTGGATTCCACCAGGCTGAGCACGGTGCGCCGAAACGCGATCAGCGTCACCACGGCGAGGAACACCCAGCGCAGTGCCAGCACCGACACCGTGCGCCTCTGGTCGGGTCGGGCAGCAGGCGCGGGCGGGGCTGCGACGGCCCCGGGCCGACTCAGATCAGCGGTCACCGGGGGCACCCCGCCGGCGGCGGACTCGCAGGAACCACAGTGCGGTTCCGGCAGCCGCGATCACCGCCCCGGCGAACCACCAAGCGGAGATGGCTCTCCCGGCGTCGGCCGGCGCCGCCGCGGAGGCAGCCCGGGCACCCACGACGACCGGGCTCTGTCCGGGAGCCGCGACCACCGCGACCCCGTCCAGTTTGGAGAACCGCTTCAGGTCTGCGCTCATCCACCGCAGCAGTCGGTCCAGTTCGGCCGGCGCCCCATTCGAGGTGGCGACCAACACCGACCGGCCCGACGAGACGAACGCCTGCAGGGTGCCGTACTTCAGTGCGGGATCGAGGGTGAGGGTCGTGGACTCGCCGTCGGCGACGACGCCGTCCAGGGTCAGGGTGCCCTGGTCGGAGCTGACCGGCAGCGCCACCTCCGGGTGGTTCCAGCCGTCGGCCGACACGATGATCGCGGGCAGTTTGCCGGCCAGGGCGTCCCCGACGCTGGTGACCGCGGTGTCGAACGGGAGCACACTGAGCCGCTGCATGGCCACCGCGATCGCCGCGGCACGCACGGTGTCGGCGAATGCGTCGGTGCCGATGCCCACCAATGCGCGCGGCATCAGTCCCTGCGGAAGCGATTGCAGGCCTGGGGGCACCGGCGGGATCGCCGCGGTGCTCTCCACCACGCTGTCCCCGTCGATGGTCAGTGTCAGCGGCTGGAACTCCCCGCAGCGCCCGGTGTTGCCGGCGATGTTCAGCGAGATCCCCAGGGTGGTGTAGCGCTGCAGGAGACGGTCCGGCACGTCGACCCACCGATCGATGAGGCCGGTGCCGTCCACCGACCAGGAGTCGATGGTCTCGCCCCCGACGATCGCCGACAGCCGAGCGCTCACGCTGGCCGGCGGCGGGGTGTAGGAGCCGAGCAGGTGGACGCGAAGGCCCTTGACGGGACGCCCCAGCCGGGTCTGGTCCAGACCCAGGGCGACCTGAGGCGACAACGCGACGGCCGCGACGACAGGCTGGCCGAGAGCGCGCAGGGTGGTGACGTCACCGGGCAGCTGAGGGCTGCTCTTGAGAGGCCCGACGACAGCCTTCGAACTCAGCGCCAGCCGTGAGACGTCCGAGGAGAGCAGCCGGGCCTGATTAGTCAGGTCGTTGTCGGTTCCCGAAATGCGCAGTCGCGGAAGCGCGTCACGAATGGGTTCCAGCGCGACGCCGGGCTCCTGGTCCTGCTGGATGACGATGACGCGTTCGAACGGCGCGGGCTTGGCTTCCCCCGCCGAGGGGGACTCCAGCGCGGTCAGGACGACCGCGGTGGGTTGCTGGCCGTAGCGGGCGGTGACCGCGGTCGCAAGCCGGACGGCGGCATCGGACTCGGCCAGGCTCGGCCGCTGCGGGATCGCGATGGTCAGTTTCCGCAGGATCGGCGGCAGGAAGTCGGCCACCGTGGACGGGGGCGTCTCGGAGCCCCCGAAGGACACCGAGGCGTTGGTCAATCGCAGCGGGTTGGTCGGGTCCAGGCAATAACCCTCCACCGGAAGCAGATAGGTGCGCAGGGTCACGGTGACGGCGTTGCCCTCGACGGCCACCCCCGCGAGCGGAATCACGATCGGAGCCTGCTCGGTGACCGGAAGCGGGATACGGGTGATGGTGCGATCCTTCTGCATCACCGCGATCACCCCGGATCGGACGTTCACCGGCATCTCGACCGTCGCATTCAGCGCGATCGGCACCAACCCGCGGGGAACGGGGAAGGTCACCTCCGAGTTTCCCTGATCGCCGTAGAAGGCCAACGGGGTGACCGCACCCATGTCGAGCAGGGAGAAGTTCAGGCTGCCGGCGGGAACCGGCGGGGGCGGCGGAGGCTCCGGCGCCGCGAACGCGGTGTGCGGACCAACGCCGATGAGGCAGACGAGGGCGATCGCGCCCACGGTCCGCAGCGCAGCAGACATGCCCCTCAACGTAGAACTACCCCGACTCTCAGTTCAGCGGCAAGCCGGACCACCGATCGGGTGCCGCCGGCGAGGGCCGCTCAGGCGCCCGGTGCGATCTGGCCGTAGACGAAGAACGCGACGAACAGCAGTGCCATCAGGACCGCCATCACCGTGAGCGCCCCCGAACGGATGACGTGGGAGAACTGAGGATCTCCGGCAGGTGTGCCGATGCTCTGCTCGGAGTGCACAATGCTGCTGGTCATGATGGCGAACCTCTTCCCGGTGAGTCTCTCGTCGAGAGCCTGCCCCTTTACCATGGTCGTGCGGCGGCGGGGCGAAGACAATGAATACCGGGGTTCAATCGGGGCATAGACCAGGGCCGTGAAGCGGGGACGAACGGTGCGTTGGCGTAGGGTGACGATGCTGTGTCCGCACACCACCGGAGGGGGCCTGTCGGCGTGTCGGCAACCATGAAGAAGGGCCCCGCCGTCATCGTCGTGGACGACGGCCGGCTCCACCGGGAGTGCCTCGTCGCCGAACTCCGTGCGCACGGGATTTCCGCGGACGGCGCCTGGGATCTGCCGTCGCTGCTCAGCGCGGTCGATCGGGCGGTTCCCGATGTCATCCTGCTCAACGTCGAAACTCCGGATGTCGCCACCCTGCTGCCCCTGGCCCTCGATATCGACGCCGCGGCGCGGGTCATCGCGTTCGGCCTGTCCACCGAACGGGAGTCGGAGATCGTGGCCTGCGCCGAGGCCGGGGTGGCCGGCCTGCATCTGCGGACCGAGTCCTTGGATCACCTGCTGTCCCTGGTGCGCAGCGCGGGCGGAGGCCAGGCCCAGTGCTCACCGGATGTTTCGGCGATTCTGCTGCGCCGGGTGTACGCCTTTGCCACCCAGGCGAATCCGGACGCGTCCACCGATGTGCTCACCGCCCGCGAGACCGAGATCCTCGATCTGATCGAACAGGGTCTGACCAATCAGCAGATCGCGTCCCGGCTGTCGCTGACCCTGCACACCGTGAAAAACCACGTCCACAACCTGCTCAGCAAGCTCGGGGTGGGCTCCCGCAGTGAAGCCGTCTCGGTGTACCGGGCGACGAAATACACCAACCCCGGCGGCTGACCGCGTCGGTCAGTCGAACCGCTTACTGACCAGCGTCCAGTGGTTGACCGCGGTGCGGCGGTAGGTCAGGGATTCCAGGACGGCTTGAGCCAGGGCCAGTCCGCGGCCGCGCTCGGACAACTCGTCGGGCAGACGTACCGCGCCGAGGTCGATCTGCAGCGGCCGGCCCTCGTCGAGGAAGTCGATGCACACCTCGCCGGGGAGGACGTCGACGTCCATGCACACCCGGACCGGCTGACCCTGGGCGGCGTGTTCGAGGATGTTCGCGCCGATCTCGCCGGCCGCTATCGCCATCTGCATCCGAATCGTCACGGGGACGACCGGGTGCCGCGACCAGGCCCGATCCAGGGCCACGGCGATCTCACCGAGGGTGTCCGGACCCGCCCTGGTCTCGAGGACTCTGGTGTCAGCTCGGGTCATCGAATGCGGTATCGGCCGAGTCGACCGCCTTGAGTACCCGGTTGAGGTTGGTCAGCTCCAGCACTGCGACGGCCTGTTCACTCGGTGCTGCGATCCGCAGGTCCCCGCCGCCCTGGCGGGCCGCCTTCAGCCCGGAGATCAGGGCGCCCAGACCGGAGGAGTCGATGGTCTCCACGCCGGAGAGGTCCACCACGATGCGGGTCTGCCCGCCCTGAACGAGGGCGTGCAGTTGTTCACGGAGCGTCGGCGCGGCCATCATGTTGAGTCGGCCCTCCGGACGGATGATGGTCACACCGCCCGCTGTCGTCCGAGTCGGCCACTCAGCCATATCGCTTTACCCCACTTCTGTGTCGGTCGTTGAGCTTACGGTGCTGGCGGCCTGGAGACCGGAAAAGGGCCCGAAGTCAGCGACACGCCGCCCGCGGCAAGCGCGGGCGGCGTGTTGGTGTGACCGGGTGGGCCTACTTGGCCCGCTCGAGAACCTCGACCAGTCGCCAGCGCTTGGTCGCCGACAACGGCCGAGTCTCCATCAGCGACACGCGGTCGCCGATACCGGCCGTGCCCGCTTCGTCGTGCGCCTTGACCTTCTTGGTGGTCCGGATGATCTTGCCGTACTTCGGGTGCTGCACCCGCGACTCGAGTTCGACGACGATGGTCTTCTCCATCTTGTCGCTGACCACGTAGCCGATCGCCGTCTTGCGCCGGCCGCGCGGCTTCTCAGTGGCCGGGGTGTGCTTCGGGCCGGCCCCGACGTTCGCGTTCTCCGCCATTACGATTCCTCACCACCGGGCCCGGAGGCCAGACCCAGTTCACGTTCGCGCAGCACCGTATAGATGCGCGCAATCTCCTGCCGGACGGTGCGCAGCCGATGGTTGTTGGCCAGCTGCCCGGTCGCCATCTGGAAGCGCAGGTTGAACAGCTCTTCCTTGGACTCGCGCAGCTTGGTGGTCAACTCCTCGTCGGCCAGTTCGCGCAGCTCGCCGGCACCAACGCCCACTGCCATCAGAACTGCTCCTCTCGGGTCACGATGCGTGCCTTGATCGGCAGCTTGTGGATTGCGCGGGTCAACGCGGCGCGCGCGATCTCCTCATTGGGGTAGCTCAGCTCGACGAGCACCCGGCCGGGCTTGACGTTGGCGACCCACCACTCCGGTGAGCCCTTGC
>SYAB01000092.1 GCA_005787665.1 Actinomycetota bacterium | reverse complement strand
GGCGCTGCCCGCCGGAGAGCTGATGGGGGTAGTAGTCGATGCGGGCCGCCGGGTCGGGCATATCGACCAACTCCAGCAGCTCGACCACCCTCGCCCGGACCTGTTCCTTGCCGATGTCGCGGTGCATCCGGATCGCCTCGGCGATCTGCCAGCCGATGGTGTAGACGGGGTTGAACGCCGTCATCGGCTCCTGGAACACCACCCCGACCCGGTCGCCGCGCACCCCGGTCAGGGTGGCCTCGTCGGCACCGGCCAGTTCGATGCCGGCCAGTCGGATGCTGCCGGCGAGCCGGGCGTTGGCGGCCAGCAGACCCGGAATGGCCATCGCCAGTGTGGATTTCCCGGAGCCCGACTCGCCGACCAGCGCCAGGATCTCGGACTTCTGCAGGCTCAGGTCCACCCCGCGGACGGCCGGGATCCAGCTCTTGTCCACGCAGAACTCGATGCTCAGTCCGCGGATGTCCAACAGCGCCTCGTCCACCGTTCACCGCCGCTTCGGGTCGAGGGCGTCACGCAGGGTGTCGCCGAGCAGGATGAACCCCAGCACCGTCACCGACAGGAACAGTGCGGGGAAGAACAGCAGGTGCGGAGAGGTGCCGATCAGCGATTGCGCGACGTTGATCTGCAGGCCCCAGGAGATCTCCGGGGCTTGCAATCCGATGCCCAGGTAGGTCAGCGCGGCTTCGGCGGAGATGAACGTTCCGACTGCGATGGTGGCGTAGATCAGCACCGGGGCAAGGGCGTTGGGCAGGATGTGGCGCACCAGGATCCGCCCCGTCGGGGCGCCCAGCGCCTGGGCGGCCAGCACATAGTCCGATCCGCGGATCGCGACCACCGAGGAGCGCACCAGGCGCATCGCGGTCATCCAGCCGAAGGCGATCAGGGCCACCGACACCGTCCACACCGATCGCTGCGAGGACACCGTCAGCAGGATCAGCGCGCCGAGGAACAGCGGGATGCCGAAGAACACGTCGGTGACCCGAGCCAGCACCGAGTCGATCCAGCCGCCGAAATAGCCGGCCGGCGCCCCCACCAGGACCCCGATGATGAGCACCCCGATGACGGTCAGCACCCCGATCGCCACCGAGGTTCGCGCGCCGTAGACGACGTTGGCGTAGTAGTCGCAGCCCTGCAGGTCCATGCCGAACCGGTGGGCGGAACTCGGCGGTTGTCGCGACAGCGACAGGTCGCAGTCGGTCGGGTCGACCCCACCGGCGAACAAGGCCGGGAACAGTGCCATCGTCACCATCACCACCATGATGGTCAGGCCGATGAGGAACAGCGGGTTGGTGCGCAGGTAACGCCAAGCGTCACCCCAGACGCTGGACTGTCCCACCGCCGGCTCACTCATAGCGGATCCTCGGGTCGGCCACCGCGCACAGCACATCGGCGAGCAGATTGAAGAAGATGTAGAAGAACACCATCATCGTGACGATCCCGACCACCACCGGACCCTGCTGGGAGCGCACTGCGTCGAAGATGGCCCGGCCCAGACCGGGCAGGTTGAACACCGACTCGGTGACGATCGCCCCGCCGAGCAGCGCGCCGATGTCGGCGCCGATGAAGGTGATGACCGGAATGAGGCTGTTGCGGAAGGCGTGGCGCAGCACGATTCGGGTCCGGCCGACGCCCTTGGCCCGCGCGGTGCGGTTGTAGTCGGCCGACATCGCCTCCAGCATCGCCGTTCTGGTCAGCCGGGCCACATAGGCCATCGACAGCGCCGCCAGCACCAGACCGGGCAGCAGATAGCTGACCCAGCCGTCGGCGATACCGGCGATGGGGAACCAGCCGAGCTTGAAACCGAAGGCGTACTGGGCCAGGAAGCCGAGCACGAAGACCGGGATCGACACCAGCACGGTGGTCGAGACGAGCACCAGGTTGTCGAAGAAGGAGTTACGGCGCAGCGCGGCCAGGATGCCCGCGGTGACGCCGAGCACCGTCTCGAAGAACACGGCGACGACGGTGAGCCGGACGGTGACCGGCAGCCGCTGGGAAATGGTCTCCACCACGGGACGTCCGGAGAAGTCGGTGCCGAAGTCGCCATGCAGCAATGCCCACAGATACTTGCCGTACTGGACGATGAACGGGTCGTCGAGGTTGAAGTCGGCGCGGATCTGCGCCTGAACAGCCGGACTCAGCGGCCGGTCGCCGGACAGTGCGCGCACCGGGTCGCCGGGAAGTGCGTACACCATCGCGTAGATCAACAGCGAGGCCCCGATCAGGATCGGGATGGTCAGCAGCAGCCGGCGAATCACGAAGCGGGTCAATGGATCACACCGCCTGCCCGTCGACGACCACATCGGCCAGCACGATCTCCCCGACGATGTTGTAGCGAACACCGGAGACCCGCTTGGTCCACACCGCCTGATCCAGACCATGGAACAGCGGTGCGGCCGGCAGGTCGGCGACCAGCACATCCTCGGCCTTCTCGTAGGCGGTGCTGGCCGCCTCGATGGTGGGCGCGCGGTCACCGGCGTTCAAGGCGTTGTCGAAGGCGGCGCTGCTGTAGAAGGTGGTGTTGGATCCGGCCGGGGCGAGTGCGGCGGTGGCGAACTGCGGGGCCAGGAAGTTCTCGATCGACGGGTAGTCCATCACCCAGGCCAGCCGGAACGGGCCGGTCATCTCCTTGGCGTCGCGTTTGGAGAGGAACTCGTTGAATTGCAGGTTGCCCCGCAGCTTGTAGGTCAGACCGATCTTGCGGAACATGTTGCCCACCGCGGTCATCCAGCCGTCGTGGCCCGCGCCGGCGTTGAACCAGATCTCCACCGGAGCGCCGGTGTCGAAGCCCGCCTCGGCCAGCAGTGCCTTGGCCTCCTCGGGGTGGTACTCGCACCACCGCCCGCAGGCGCCGGCCCGGTAGCCGACCACGGTGGGCGGAGCGAAGGAGTCCGCCGGGACCCGGGTGCCCAGGAAGATCGCGTTGACGATGGCCGCGCGGTCGATGGCCATCGACAGTGCCCGGCGCACCCGCACGTCGGCGTAGCGCGGGTCGTACAGGGGGAAGCCCAGACTGGTGATGTCAGGGCTGGACTGCTCGGCGTAGCGATCGCCGAAAACATCCTTGGCGTTGGCGTAGGCGTCCGGCGGCAGGCCCTGGAGGATGTCGAGGTGTCCGGCCAGCACATCGGTGTAGGCGGTGGAGATCTCGGTGTACATCCGCATCACCACCCCGCGAGACTTGGCCTTGTCCGTACCGGCGTAGCCGTCATACCGGCTCAGCGTGATCCCGCGCCCGGGCACCCACTCCGTGTCGGCACGGAACGGGCCATTGCCGACCGGCTTCTTGCCGAATGCCACCGGGTCGGCGTAGAACGCCTCGGGCAGCGGGTTGAAGGCGCTGTAGCCGAGTGTCACCGGGTAGATGGCGAACGGCTCGGCGAGGGTGACCTTGATGGTGGTCGCGTCGGGTGCCGACAAGCCGGTCATGGTGGTGGCGGTCGGTTCCCCGCCGTCCTCGGCCTGCAGTGCGTCGTAGCCCGCCACATTGGAGAAGAAATACGAGCCGCCCTGGGCGTTGCTGCTCAGAGCGGTGTAGTTCCAGGCCCGCACATAGGATTGCGCGGTCACCGGGGTGCCGTCGTGAAACGTCCAGCCCCCCTTGAGAGTGATCGTCCAGGTGAGGTTGTCGCTCGAGGTGACCGACTCGGCGGCGCCGTCGTAGGTGACGGTCCGGGTGCGTTCGTCGAAGGTGACCAGCGGTGTCCACACCGCGTTGATGACCTTGCCGCCCTCGGTCTCGGTGGTGTTGCCCGGAACGAGCGGGCGTTGCGGCTCACCGAGATACACGCTGAACATCCCCGGCGGCGTCGACGGCGCGGGGGAGCAGCCGGTGAGACCGGCCAGGACCAGGGCAGTGGCCAGTACCGACCGTCCGGTCATCCGCACTGCGCGCCGCATGGGGCATCATCGTGCCGCATTCGCCGCGGCGGCGCCGCACATGCGCGATCGCGCTCCCTATGATTGCGGGCGAGACGTCCCCACCACGGGCAGGAGCCCCCATGAATCTGGCGAACCGGACCGCGCTGATCACCGGATCCAGCGGCGGTATCGGCGAGGTGTTCGCCGAGCGGTTCGCCGAGCGCAAGACCAACCTGGTTTTGGTCGCCCGCCGGGAGGACAAACTGGCCGAGTTGCAGACCCGGCTGCTGGAGCGCCACCCCGGGCTGACCGTCGACGTCATCGCGGCCGATCTCGCCGTCCCCGGTTCGGCCGCCGGCCTGGCCGCCGCCGTCGCCGAACGGGGCCGCCACATCGACATCCTGGTCAACAACGCCGGGGTCGGACTGCACGGGGACTTCGTGGGCCAGGAGGTCGGCCGGAACGCGGCGCAGGTCCAGTTGAACTGCGTGACGCTGGTCGAACTGACGGGGCTGTTCCTGCCCGCGATGACCCGGGCCCGGCAGGGACTGGTCATCAACGTCGCCTCCACCGCGGGCTTCCAGCCGACTCCCGGGATGGCCGTCTACGGGGCCACCAAAGCGTTCGTGCTGTCCTTCACCGAGGCGCTGTGGCAGGAGACGAAATCCTCGGGGGTGCGGGTGTTCGCCCTGTGTCCGGGCGCCACCGAGACCGAGTTCTTCGCCCGCACCGGCGAGGAGTTCCTGACCAGCGGACGGCAGACCTCCGCGCAGGTCGTCGACACCGCGATGGCCGCCATCGACAAGTCCGGCCCCACGGTGATCTCCGGGCTGCGGAACACGTTGCTGGCCAACGGGTATCGGGTCGCCCCGCGTCGGGTGCTGCTGCAGGTGGCGCAACAGATGATGAAGGCGAAGTAACTGGCCGCCGACCCGGATCGCGCCGCCCTCGACGATCTTCGCGGGCGAATCCTCGCGGTGGACGCCCAACTCGCGCCGTTGGCCCACCAGCGTGCGGCGCTGGTCGCCGAGTACGAGCGGCACCGGTTCGCGATCCTCGGCCGCACCCCGCCCGCGCCCGTCCTGCCTCCGACGGAACGCCGGGAATGGTCCGGTGCCCGGGTGCGGGCGCTGCTGCTATGGCTCGGCGCGGCGCTGTTGGGGATCTCGGCCATCACCTTCACCGCCGTCGCCTGGTCCCGGCTGGGTGACGGTGGTCGGGCGGCGCTGCTGCTCGCCGCCACCGCGGCGGTGACCGCGCTGGCGCTGGCGCTGCGCCGCCGCCTGCCGATGACCGCCGAGGCGTTCGTCGGCCTGGCGATCGTGCTGGCACTCGTCGACGTATATGCGCTGCGCCGCGCCGGACTGGCGGCGGCGATGCCCTGGCAGGTGTGGTGGGCCGTTGGTGTCGCCGCGGGGGCCGGGTGCGCCGCCGCGCTGGGCCGGGTGGTGGGCCGACGCACCACCGTGTTCTCAGTAGCGGCGCTGCTCCCGGTGGCGGTGCAACTGCTGGCCGCCTACGCCGACGCGGCCTGGAGCGCGGCGCTGATCCTG
>SYAB01000091.1 GCA_005787665.1 Actinomycetota bacterium | reverse complement strand
GTTCCGATACCCGGGCATCCGGTCGGACTCCGACCTGCACACCTTCGGGTACGAGTTCAAGCCGTGGACGTCCGACAACGCCATCGCCGACGCCCACGAGATCCTCGACTATATGCACGAGGTCATCGAGGAGGACGGTCTGGCCAAGCGGATTTACCTGCAGCACAAGGTGATCCGCGCTGATTTCAGTCGGGACACCGCGCTGTGGACGGTGACCCTTGAGCGCGACGGCACGCAGTGGGATGTCACCGCCGACTGGCTGTTCGGCGCCACGGGCTACTACGACTACGAGTCCGGTTACACCCCGCACTTCGAGGGCCAGGAAGACTTCGAAGGCACGATCGTCCACCCGCAGTTGTGGCCGGAGGACCTCGACTACACCGGCAAGGACGTCGTCGTCATCGGCAGCGGTGCCACCGCTGTGACACTGATCCCGGCGATGGCCGGCGATGTCGGCCACATCACCATGCTGCAGCGCTCGCCGTCCTACGTGATGCCCTTGCCGCGCAAGGACCCGATCGCCAACGGCCTGCGGAAGGTACTCCCGGAGAAGGCGGCCTACGCCGCGACCCGCCGATTCAACATCGGCAAGGGGCGATTCATCTACAACCTGTGCCAGAAGCAGCCCAAATTGGCGCGCCGGCTCATTCGTGCCGCCAACGTGAAGTACCTGCCCGAGGGTTACGAGGTCAGCAAGCATTTCAACCCCAGCTATGACCCGTGGGATCAGCGGCTGTGTGCGGTGCCTGATGCCGATCTGTTCCGGGTGATCGGCAAGGGCAAGGCCTCGGTGGTCACCGACAAGATCGTCCGGTTCACCAAGACCGGCATCCTGCTGGAGTCCGGTCGGGAATTGAAGGCGGACATCATCGTCACCGCCACCGGTCTGAACGTGCAGTTGTTCGGCGGCATCGAGGTGTCGGTCGACGGGGAGGTCAAAAACCCCAGCGAGAGCCTGGTGTACAAGGCCTTCATGCTGTCGGGGATTCCCAACATGGCCTTCATGTTCGGCTACACGAACTCGTCGTGGACGCTCAAGGTTGGCCTGGTCTGCGATCACCTGTGCCGGCTGATCCGCTACATGGATCAGAACGGCTACACCACGGTCATGCCGGTCGCCGACGATCCGCGTATGACGATCCGCCCGATGCTCGACTTCGAGGCGGGCTACATCATGCGGGCCGCCGACAGCCTGCCCCGGCAGGGCGACAGCGGACCGTGGACCATCGAGATGGACTACTGGGCCGACCACGCCCGGCTGCGCACGGGCCCGGTGGAGGATCCCGCCCTGCGGTTCAGCACCGCGGCGCGTACGGTCGCGGCGGCCGGGGCCGCCCAGGCGTGAGCCGAGTTGAGTGCGCAATCTCGCAGGGGTTTCCTCGCACTTTTCGTGCGTGATTGCGCACTCGACACGTCACACTGGCATCCGTGAGTGCCGAGGACCGTCCCCGCGCCGCGGTGGAGCAGTTCGCCGACGCGCTGCTCGGCACCCTGGAGCAGGTCGTCGACCCCGGTGGGGAGCGGCTGGAGGCCGCGTTGAACGCGTTGCGGCACCGGCTGATCGAGTTCGTCCGTCGCTACCACCGGCTGCAGGTCGACGTCGAGGCCGGCGCGTTGCACGATCCGGTGCTGTTCGTGGCCAACCACGGATTCGGCGGCATCGTCGACCTCAACGTGATGGCGGTCGGCGCGGCGCTCGAGGATCTGGAGTTGGACCGTCCGGTCACCTTCCTGACCCATCAGTTGGCGTGGACGCTGGGCGTCGGACCGATCGTCGAGCATCTGGGAGCGCGTCCGGCCAGCCGGGAGAGCGCCCACGAGGCGTTCGCCGCGGGCAATCACGTCGTCGTCTTCCCCGGCGGGGACCTCGACGCGGCCAAGACGTTCGCCGACCGCAACCAGATCGTCTTCGGCGGCCGCAGCGGATTCGCCCGGCTGGCGATGGACGAGGGCGTGCCCATCGTGCCGGTTGTGACCGCCGGCGCGGGGGAGTCGCTGCTGGTGCTCTCCGATGGCGAACGGCTGGCTCGGGCCCTGCGCCTGGACAAGCTGCTGCGGGTCAAGGCGCTGCCCACCAGCCTGTCGCTGCCGTGGGGACTCAACACCGGGGCGGTGGGGATGCTGCCGTACCTGCCGCTCCCGACCAAGCTGCACACCCGGGTGCTGGCGGCGACCACCGCGCGAACCGGCGAGGCTGCCGAGGACTACGCCGAGCGGATCCACACCGCGATGCAGGACGCGCTCACCGAGATGACTCGCAACCGGCTGCCGATTATCGGCTGAGAGCCGGCCCGCTGCGCTGGGGGCGCTTCGTTGCCCTCGGGGCGGCCGTGTCGCGATGCGGCGTGGGTTTCGCGAGGGAAGTACTCGCGGTGACACCCGCCGCCACCGCGCGCGCCGGAGCGCGCCGTGGGGTGCGCACGCGCGGAGCCTCTGCGGCCGATTTCAACGCCAGAGTTTCGGGTGGACTGGGCGGCGCGAGGACGTCGGCGGGCGTGGGCGGGCCGTAGGGGTCGACCGCGCCGGCGTTGACCGGCGGTCCGCCCACCCCGTAGGGCCCGGGCGGTGTGGTGTGGAACGGCCGGTTGGCCGGATCGCCGGTGAGGTAGGCGATCCCGTTGTCCCATCCGGTGGGGATGGCCTTCAGGACGTTGACGGCCGTGGCGATCGGGTTGGGGAAATACAGGTACTTCGCCGGCGTCGGTGCCCCCGGGTTGATGGTTCGGTCATAACCCGTCTCCACCAGGACGCGCAGCGGCGGGTCCAGGACCGTGGCGAGCAGCGGTCCCAGGAACGGCACGATGGTTACCGGGCGGAGCAGCGGCAGGGTCTCGGAGGGGAACAGGTAGTAGGTCGAATCCTGGTATTGGCCTTGCAGTTGCGGTGCGCCGTGTTGGCCCTCCGGATGCTCGTATGCGAAGCCCAGCAGGCTGTTTGCCACGGCGAGCAGGTTCAGCGGATTGGTCGGGAAGTCGGCCACCGGGTCGTACTGGTGGACGAAGTCGACCGTAGTGAGTGGTGTCGGCTGCGGTGAGTTGGTCACGGTGGCGCCGTTGAAGCTCACCCCGAGGATCGGGATGTAGACGCCGACGAAGCGTTCGAGGACGCCACCGTTGGGGCGATTGGGGTTGGAGACGAACACGAAAGAGACCGTTCCTGCCGGCGGGTGGGCAATCATGTTGCTCTTCTGAATACTGGCGACCGCTCCGCTCTGTGAATAGCCGAAAACCGTGTAGGCGGTGTCGGTCAACACGCGCGAGCCGGTCGAGGTGAACGGCGGATCGGTAACAGTGCACGCGATGCCGCGCAGGCAGGCGTCAAGATTGGCCAGTCCCAGTTGGACCGAGTGGTCGAACTGCATGGCCGTCAGGCCGGTAACGGGCCAGAACTCGGCGGGGGTGCGGACCGCCACCTGCGCGCAGCCCGGATCGCCACCGGTGCAGAGCCCAGACGGGCCGACCATGTCGGTGTAGGCCCAATCGATGTAGTCGCTGATGTAAGCGGCGGTGTCCTCCGGGACGCTCAATGGATGATCCGTCCCGCCCATGTACAGCGCGGTCGCGGCCAGCTTGACCGCATGCTGGACCGTGGACGGTACGGCAACCGCCAGAGCGACGGCAGCCGACAGCACGGCCGCGACGATCGATCGCCAGGCAAAACGCATCAATTCCCCCGTTGCCCGAGAGTTCCGAACCTTTCGAACGTAGCAGCCGGGCGGCGTGAGGACTACCCCGTGAGGAGTTGCTGGACGGTTTCAGTCGACCGGCACGTCCAGGATGGGTCGGGGTTGCCCGGCGCCGGGTCCGTCGAAGTGCCACCACTCGCCGGAGTAACCGGCGATCCCGCCCTTGGCCATCGCGTTGCGCAGGACCGCGCGGTTGCCCTGTTGCTGCGAGGTGACCCCGTCGGTGGCATAGGCCTCCGCCGCGGCGGTGAAGGTGTCGAAGTCGGTGCCCATGTCCACCGGCACGCCGCCGGCGGCCATCGTCACGTCCCCCGATCGGCCGGCTTCAGGGCTGCGCGCGAACTCGGTGGGCCGAGCCACCCAGGCCGGGTTCGGCACCGCCTCGAACATCCGCACCTGCACCTCGTGTGGGCGGTAGCAGTCCCAGAACACCAGGGTGAGTCCTTTGGCCCGCAACGCCGCCGCGGCTGTCGCCAGCCCGGGACCCATCGACTCGTGCACGAGGCAGCGCGCGCCGGGCGGGTACAAGGGCACACCGACGAAGTTGTCGGAGGTGGCGTATCGCAGATTCACGATCGCGTCGGGGACCACGCTGCGCACGTCGATCAGGCCGGCCGCGGCGGCCTGCGGGCTGACCGGCGGCACCCCGCCGTCGGGTGTGGCGCCGGCCCCCCCCGGCAACGCCATCGTTGCGGCTAGTGCCGCGGCATTCAGGACCCATCGCATCCCTCCATTCTGCGCGCATCGGCCACGCCCCCGCCGAGGCGCCCACCCGAGACTGTGACAGGAGTGACGGATGTAACGAATCATCGGCGGCAACGGATGGGATGGGTACAGGCCGCTGATTGCATCGGAGGTGGGACCGTGATCGGTCGACGATCGTGGGGAACGGGTGTCCGCTTCAGCGCGGCCGCTCTGGGCATCACGGCGGGCCTGCTGGCCGCGCCCGTCGCGGACGCCGATCCGCTCACTCCCGCGGAGCCGGAACCGACGCTTGCGGCCGCGGTGTCTGCGACCGTCGAGCAGGAAGGTGTTTCGCACCTGCCGAGTCCGGACAGCCTTCCGCCGGGTACCACCTCAACCGCCCCCGAGCGCCGCACGCTGGGGTACCTGCGGGAGATTTGGAACGCCGTGCGAACCGAGGACGTCACGATGGGCGATGCGATCCTGCTGCTCGCCCAGCGCCCGCTGAGCAGCGTTCCGGCCGGGATGTCGCCGCAGCCACCGATGGCCGAACCTGCCGAACCGGAGGTCCCGCCGGCCCCCTAGGGGGAACCGAGGCTGACCGCCACCTCGTTGCGTCGCCGGAACGGGATCGTCCACGGCGGGTCATAGAACCAGCCCACCGGATCGCCGGTCGGCTCAAGGGAATCCGCGCGCAGCGCCGACAACAACTCCGCGGTGTGCGTGGCGACGGCCCCCGGGCTGGGAATGCCGGAGAAGCGCAGCACCGCCACCCGCTCTGGGGGAACGTTGACCAGTCGGACCCGATCGTCGGAGGGGGTCGGGAGGGTGTCGAGCGTGCGCTCGGAGGGCATGAAGAACCGCACCGTCCACTGGCCCGCATCACCGCGCTGGGTGGCCACGGGTGCCGTCATGGCGATCTTCTCGCTCTGCTGCTGGGCGACGGGCGCTGTCATTGCGATCGTGGTCTTGCTCGTGTTGCCGCCGAAGATGTAGCGGGCCAGCCGACGGAAGCCTTCGTTGCGGGCGGCTTCCTCGTCGGCGTCGATGGTGGTCTCCGCGGCGATCCTCGAGCCGTAACGTCGGATCTCGACGTCACCCACCCGGCGCTCCACCGTGAAGTCAGGTTCCTCGGTGCCGTGCCGGATCCCGACGATGGTTCCGGCCGCCTCCGCAACCTGGCCGAGCGCCCCGGTGATCTTGTTCAGCATGACAACTCCCTGTTCTCGATGATGATCGTTCAACGCTCGGCGATGAGTCACTGTTCCGGGTCTGGCACTGATAGTTTGCGCCGATGAGGGATCTGCTCATCAGCACCCCACTCTGGGCGATCTGCGCGCTGCTCCTGGTCTTCTTCATCGGCGTGAGTTACTCGGCGAGGGTGCTCATCCGGCGTCGCTGTTCCGGCGATACCTGTGAGGATCTCGCTGACCAGGCGAGTCATCTGCTCACCGGATTGGCTGCGACATTCGCCTTTTTCGTCGGCTTCGCGATCACCGTCACCTGGGGAGCGGTCTCCGCAGGGCAGGCCGCGGTCGAGCAGCAGGCGGCCGCTATCCAGCAGATGGCCTGGAAGCTCAACAACATCCCGGACCGGGCTGCGTCGGCTGCGTTGATGGACAAGTTGGGTACCTATGTCGTGACGGCCGCGAGTGCCGATGATGCCTTCCTCGTCAGGGGGGACACCACCAACCTGCCCTCACTCGTCCCGTTGGATCAGTTCGAGGATGCACTGCACACCTACGCATTCGGCCCCAGTGCCAAACCGCAGGAGGTCAACAGTCTGGTGACTGCGGCATCGGCGGTCGGGACGGGTTCGGCGATGGTTGCGGCCGTCGCCAAACGAACTCTGCCGGGAGTACTGGCGGCGCTGCTACTGATCACCGGGGTGCTCGTCGCCATCGTCATGGGGATTACGACAGTGGCCTCGCGCCGGCCGGTCTTGTTCTTCGTCTGGTGCCTGATCCCGGCACTGTCCATCACGGTGGTGGTTGCGCTGGCATACCCCTTCGCGCACCGGATCGGCGTCAATCTCGCCCCGCTGCAAGTGATGGCCCAGGTGCTCGGCCGCTAGCAACTACGACTGCCGGGTCAGCCGTGCGTAGCGCGTACGGTGGAAAGCGGTGGAGCCGAACTCGTACTGCAGCGCGGTGAGCCGTTTGAAGTAGTGCCCGATGGCCAGTTCCTCGGTCATGCCCATCCCGCCGTGTAATTGCACGGACTGCTGACCGATGAACCGGGCCGCCCGCCCGACGGTGGCTTTCGCCGCCGACACCGCCCGCGCCCGATCGGGGGGTGTCGCGCCGAGGTTGAGCGTGGCCAGGTAGGCCGCCGATACCGCCTGCTCGAGTTCCATGTACATATCCACCATC
>SYAB01000090.1 GCA_005787665.1 Actinomycetota bacterium | reverse complement strand
GGGAGCGTCGCGGTGCCGCGGCGCGCGGAGCCGACAGCGCCGGCGCATCGGCCTCGACCGATGGCGGCGACGCCAAGCCGTCCCGGGCGGCACGCCGGGCGGGCTGAGTTTCACCAACGCGAACGCGGCGGTCAGCTGGTCGGACAGCTGGCCGCCGCGTCGCGTATCCGCCGCGCCGAGGCCTCGTCGACGGCCAGCCGGTAGCCGCGCAGCACCGCACTGAACTGCACCGCGTACTGGCACCAGAACGCCGAATTCGGCGGCATCCAGGACCCGGGCGGCTGGTCGCCCTTGTCCTGGTTCGCCTGCCCCGCAACGGCGATCAGGTTGGCGGGATCGTTGGCGAACCGCCTGCGCAACGCGTCGCTCCAGTCCCGCGCGCCCATATCCCAGGCGAAGGCCAACGGCACGATGTGGTCGATCTGCACCGAGGCGCCGACCTGGTTGCCACGAACGAAGGCCACCGTCGCGTTGGTGTACGGGTCGCGCAGCGTCCCACTGGCCACCGCGCGCGGGCAGCGCTTGAGCGGGACATAGCTCTTCTCCCGCAGATCACGGTCGAGGACGTCGTTGCGGGTGTCGCAGCCGTTTCGCCCGCCCGGAGCCGAGGTGTCGTCGTCCCAGGAGTGTCCGAAGGCCGCGCGGCGGTAGTCGTCTCCCCGCAGACGTTCGGCCACCACCTCGACTCCCGCGAGCACGTCCACCCCGAGCCGCACCGTCGGCGCGCCGGGGCCATGTGTCGACGCCGACCGGGCGGCCGTCACCACCTGACCGGCGACCAGCACCGCGATCGCGGCGACGACGCCCAGCCACAGCAGCGTGGAACGTCTCACGCCTTGTCCAGGAATTCGATCTGCTCGGTGACCGTGAACCGGGCGGCCAACAGGGCCATCCCGGGCTCACCGGGACACTCGGCGTACACCGCCTCGCACAGATCCTTCGCGTCGAGGATCACGTCCTCGTGTTCGCGCAGGGACAGGAACCGCAATTCGATCGGACGCCCGGACTGGTGGTGGCCCAGCACATCCCCCTCCCGGCGCTCCGCCAGATCCAGATCGGCCAGCGCGAATCCGTCCTGGGTGCCGGCGACCGCCGTCAGCCGCTCACCGGCCTTGGAGTTGCGCGACATCCGGGTCGCCAGCAGGCACAGGCTTTCCAGCGTGCTCCGGCCGACACGCCCCCGAAGCTGATGCAACTGGCTGACCCCGAACCGGTCGGCGTCCATCACCACCATCACCGTGGCGTTGGGTACGTCGACCCCCACCTCGCTGACGGTGGTGCACACCAGCACGTCGATGTCCCCGGCCCGGAACGCCGCCATCACGGCGTCCTTCTCCTCGGCCGGCAGCCGACCGTGGATCAGTCCCAGCCGCAGTCCGGCGAGTGGTCCGTGCCGCAGGTGCTCGTGCAGGGTCACCGCCGCGATCGGCGGCGGCCCGTCCGCTTCCCCCGCTTGCTTGTCGGTCTCATCGATGCGGGGGGCCACCACGTAGGCCTGCCGCCCTCGGCCGACCTCCTCGGCGACCCGGCGCCAGGCCCGGTCCAGCCAGCCCTTCTGCTCGTTGACGAAAATGGGTGTGGTGGTGATGGGTTGGCGGCCGCGCGGCAGTTCCCGCAGGGTCGAGACCTCCAGGTCGCCGTAGACGGTCAGCGCGACGGTCCGCGGAATCGGGGTCGCGGTCATGACCAGCAGGTGCGGGGTGATCCCGGCGCGGGCCTTGGCGCGCAACCGATCCCGCTGATCGACGCCGAACCGGTGCTGTTCGTCGACCACCACCAGGCCGAGATTGGCGAACTCGACGACATCCTGCAGCAGGGCGTGGGTGCCGATCACGATGCCGGCCGCTCCCGAGGCGACCTCCTCGCGCACCGCGCGCTTCTGCGCCGGCGACATCGACCCGGTCAGCAATGCCACCCCGGTCGCCAGCTCGGCGCCACCGAGTTGGCCCGCCATGGCCAGTGGCCCCAGGACGTCACGCACCGAGCGGGCATGCTGGGCGGCAAGGACTTCGGTGGGGGCCAGCAGCGCACACTGGTAGCCGGCGTCGACCATCTGCAGCATCGCCAGCACCGACACGACGGTCTTGCCGGATCCGACCTCACCCTGCAGGAGCCGGTGCATCGGCCGACTGCGCCTCAGGTCCTCGGAGATCTCCTCGAGCACCTTCCGCTGACCGTTGGTGAGGTCGAACGGCAACTGCGCGTGCAACGCCCCGGCAAGTCCGTCGGCACGTGGCGCTGCGGGCGGGCCGGAATCCGCGAGCTCGCTGTAGCGCCGCTGTACCAGCGCCCATTGCAGTCCGACGGCCTCGTCGAAGGTGAGTCGCTGCTGGGCGCGATCGCGCTCCTGCTTCTGCTCGGCGAGATGGATATCGCGCAGTGCGGTGTCCTCACTGACCAGATGCCGTTGCCGCACAGCGCTTTCCGGCAGTGGATCGGGGATAGGGTCGAGCACGGCGATCACTTGGCGGATACAGGAGTAGATCTCCCAGCTCTGCAGCTTGGCGCTGGCCGGGTAGATCGGGAAGAAGTCCCGCTCGAACGCTGTCATATCCAGTTCGCCGCTCTGGTCGCCGGCAGTCCGGGCGATCGCCTTGAGCGACTTGCTGCCGCCGCCGCGGCCGGACGGCGAGTCGAGCACCAGATGGTCGGGGTGGGTGAGTTGCATGGTGCCCTTGAAGTAGCCCACCTCCCCGGACAGCATCAGCCGGGTCCCGGCGACGAGGCTCTTCTTGAGGTATTTGGCGTTGAAAAAGGTGGCGGTCACCCGTGGGCGGCGATCCCGCAGGGTGATGACCAGGTACTCCCGGCGGGGCGTGCGGTTGGTCCAGCGGACGTCGGCCTTCTCGATCACCCCGACGAAGGTGACGTGCTCGCCGGGCTCGGGCGGGGCGTGGTCCTCCCCGATGACGGTGCTGCCCTGGTTGTACTTGCGCGGGTAGTGCCGCAGCAGATCCTCGACGGTGGTGATGCCGAACGCGTCCTGCAACCGGCCCGCGGCCTTGGCGCCGAGGATGGGGTCCAGCCGGTTGGAAAGGGCGACCACGTCACTCCACCCCGATCAGCAGGACGTCGCCGCGATGGCCGGTGGTGAAGCCGCTGAACTCGGTACCGGGATGACGGCGGTGAACATGATCGGCGAGTTGCGTGGTGAGCGCCGTGGCATCCTCGGCGCTTGCGCCGATCAGCACGGTCACCAGTTCGCCGCCCGATCCGAGCAGCAGGTCGATCAGCCCGGCCGCGGCGGCGCCGACGTCGCCGGCCACCACCACGACCTCGTCCCCGGAGATCCCCAGACCGTCCCCCGGGCCGCACGGACCGGCCCAGGTCAGTGCCCTCTCGGTGGCGAGACGCACCGATCCGTGCCGGGACCCGGCCGCCGCCCGGGCCATGGTGTAGCCGTCGTCGACCGCCTGGCGATCCTGGTCGTGCACCGCCAGCGCGGCCAGCCCCTGCACCATCGAACCGGCCGGCAACGGCACCACGTCGATCCCCCAGCCGATGGCGGCCGTGCAGCCGGCCACCAGGTCCTCGGCCGAGACGTAGCCGTTGGGCAGCACCATCACCTGGGCGGCGCCGGTGTCGACCAGCGCGCGCAGCAACCGGTCCGCGCTGACCCCGTGACCCGGGTCGAGAAGTTCGGCGTCCGGGCGCAGCACCACCGCACCCTCGCCACCGAAGAGCGCCTCGGCGCCGTCGCCGTCCACGACCGCCAGCACGGCGCGCCGCCGGCTCCAGCCACCCGGTGCCACCCGGCCGCCGCTCAGCGCCGAGATCCGGATCCGGGAGACCGCCCCGGCGGCCAGCCCCGCCTCGACCGCCGCGCCGGCGTCATCGGTGTGCACATGGACCGAGTGCCGACCGTCGGCGGCGGCGGCCAGCGCCACCGACTCGCCGATCCCCTCCAGTGTCCCGCGCAACCGGTCCGAGGAGGCGGCATCCAGGCCGGCGACCAGGTACATGACCTCGAATTCGGGGGGCGGCGCCTCCGGGGCAGACGGTCCGGGCCCTGCCGTCCCGGCCGGCGGGTCGGCGCGGCGTTGCGGGGTCCGCCCGGTGATCGTCCCGGTCAGGGCGTCGAGCAGCACGAGCAACCCGCGACCGCCGGCGTCGACCACGTCGGCCTCGGACAGTGCGGCGAGCTGCTGTGGGGTTCGCTCGAGCGCGGTGCAGGCGGCCTCTCCGGCGGCCACCAGAGCCGCGGGCAGCCCGACGGCCTCGTCGGCCCGGTGTTCCACCGCCTCGGCGGCGGCCTGCAGCACCGACACCGCGGTGCCGGCCACGAATCGCCCGCCCATCGCCGCCACCACCAGGGCGATCCCGTGGCGCAACGCCGCGCCGAGCAGCGCCGGGTGAATGTCGGCCAGATCGGTGTCGACGGCGGCCTCGGCCGTCACATTCGCCAGTGCCTGCAGAATCTGGGACAGGACGATCCCGGAGTTGCCCCGGGCGCCGTTGGTCGCGCCGCGGGCCAGTGCGGCGGCCACGACGGCGACATCACCGCTCGCCACGGCCGGTTCCGCCTCGGCCAGCGCGGCGCGCATGGTGAACAGCATGTTGGTCCCGGTGTCGGAATCAGCGACCGGGAAGACGTTCAGCCGGTTGATCTCCTCGGCGTGGGCCAGCACATCTCCTACAGCGGCATGGGCCCAGTCGTGCAGGGCGCTCGCGTCCAGCCGCCGCTCGCCCATCCGCACCTCCGATCCGGTCGTGGCGTCAGCCTAGCCAGACCCGGCGACACGCGAGCCCGGCGCTCGACACCCGCCCCGAGCGGGGCATTTTGACGTTCCGTTCACTGCGCCGGTATCCTCGACACCTGAACGGGTCACCCCGCGTGGTCGCTGGCCCCACCGAAACAAGACTTGAGGAGTTTCCGACATGGCTTCCGTATGCGATATCTGCGGGAAGGGCCCCGGTTTCGGCAAGGCGGTGTCGCACTCGCACCGCCGGACCAACCGCCGGTGGAATCCCAACATCCAGACCGTGCACGCGGTGGCCCGCCCAGGCGGCAACAAGCAGCGCGTCAACGTCTGCACCTCCTGCCTGAAGGCAGGAAAGGTCGTTCGGGGCTGACCGCTACGGGAGGCGCCAGTCGATCGGATCGGCGCCCATCCCGGTCAGCAGTGCATTGGCCCGGCTGAAAGGCCGGGACCCGAAGAAACCGCGGCTTGCCGACAGCGGCGAGGGGTGTGGCGACTCGATCGCCGCGCATCCGCTGTCGGCGAGCATCGGTGTCAGAGTGGCCGCGTCGCGCCCCCAGAGAATCGCGACCAGGGGTGCCTCACGGGCCGCCAGTGCGCGGATCGCGCATTCCGTCACCGCCTCCCAGCCCTTTCCGCGGTGCGATGCCGGGCTTCCGGGCCGCACCGTCAAGACTCGGTTGAGCAGCATCACCCCGCGCCCGGCCCACGGTGTCAGGTCACCGTTCGCGGGTCGTGGATAGCCGAGGTCGGCGCTGTACTCGGTGAAGATATTGGCCAGACTGCGCGGCAGCGGCGTGACCCCGGGGGCCACCGAGAAACTCAGGCCCACCGGGTGGCCCGGCGTCGGATAGGGATCCTGCCCGACGCTGAGCACCCGCACCTGCTCGAAGGGGAAGGTGAACGCCCGCAGGACGTCCGGGCCGCGCGGTAGGTAGTGGCGTCCCGCGGCCAGTTCAGCCCGTAGGAACGCGCCCATCCCGGAGATCTGTTCGGTGACCGGGGCCAGTGCACGCGCCCAGCCGTCGTCGACGAGTTCGCTGAGGGGCCGGGCGGTCAACCGTATGACTCCCAGCCCGGCGAACCGGGCCACTCCCGCCCGTCGAGCAGAACCTGCGGGGTGCCCGCGCGCACCGCGCCGATCACCCGCCAGCCGTGCGGCGGATAGTCGGGGAAGCAGCCCACCAGCGCGTGGTCCTCGCCACCGCCGAGGACCAGCGCCCACGGATCCGCATCGACCGCTTGTGCCGCGGAGGTCACCGCGTCGACGTCCTCGCGCAACGCCGCGCCACGCAGGTCGACGACGACCCCGGAGGCGGCCGCGATGTGGCCGAGGTCGGCGAGCAGTCCGTCGGAGACATCGGTCATGGCCTGAGCGCCGGCGTCCGCGGCGGCCCGGCCCTGCCCGTACGGCGGCCTCGGCGCCCGGTGCCGATCGCGAAGTTCGGGGAAATCCTCGATCCCGTTGCGCCACAGCGCGAATCCGGCCGCCGAGCGGCCCAGTTCGCCGGCCACCGCGATCAGCGATCCGGCCCGTGCGCCACTGCGCAGCACCGGATCGCGGCCCTGCAGATCGCCCAGTGCCGTCACCGAGACCACCCACTGCGGGCTGGCGACGAGGTCCCCACCGACGATGCCGGCGCCCACCGCCGCCGCCTCGGCCCACATACCGTCGGTGAACTGGTCGACGCGGCCGACCGGGGTATCCGGGGGTGCGCCGAAGGCGACGACGAAGCCGGTCACGGCGGCCCCCATCGCCTCGACGTCGGCGGCGTTCTGGGCGATCGCCTTGCGGCCCACGTCGTGCGGGGTCGACCAGTCGAAGCGGAAATGCCGGCCCTCGATGAGCATGTCGGTGGTGACCACGATCCGGCCGTCGGGAGCCGCCAGCACGGCGGCGTCGTCGCCGGGCCCGACCGACACAACGGCCGGGCGTGGACGCCCGGCGACGATCCGGTCGATGACGGCGAACTCCCCCACCTGGCGCAGCGACGGACCGTCGGCGGCGTGCACACCAGCCTCCTCTCCCACGGCCTCTCCCCCGGGCCCTGCGGTAGGTTTGTTGCCGCAGTCTATGGGCGAAAGGGCGAGGAGACGAAGGTGCAGGGCGATCCGGCCGACGCTCCGGAGGCCGATGGTCCCCCACGCGGGCTGATGATCGCCGCCGTCGTCGTCGCGGTCGCCGCGATCGGTACCGTCCTCGCCGTCGCCGCCACCCGCCGACCCCCGCCACCCGGACCGGTGGCGGTCGCGGCCGTTCCGGCGCCCCAGGCTCAGTCCCCGGAGTGTCAAGGTCTGATCGCGGCCCTGCCCGACCGGCTGGGCGACTACCAACGGGCCGAGACCGTCAGCCCGACCCCGCCCGGCACCGCGGCCTGGCGCAGCCCCGAACCGGCGCCCGGCGAGCCGCTCATCATGCGATGCGGCCTCGACCGTCCCGCCGAGTTCGTCGTCGGCTCGCCCATCCAGATGGTCGATGATGTGCAGTGGTTCCGGCTGGCAGACCCCGGCTCCCTCCGAACCACGTGGATCTGCGTGGACCGGCCGGTCTATTTGGCGCTGACCCTGCCCGACGGGTCCGGCCCGACGCCGATCCAGTCGCTGTCGGCGGTGATCGAACGCACCATGCCCGCCATCCCGATTCGGCCCGGGAAGCCCTGAGCGATCAGCGCAGCCCGGTGCCCCGGGCCAGTGCGGTGTCCACCATGGTGCCGACCAGGGTCTGGTAGTCCACGCCGCTGGCACCCCACATCCGGGGATACATCGAGATGGTGGTGAACCCGGGCATGGTGTTGATCTCGTTGACCACCGGCCCGTCCTCGGTCAGGAAGAAGTCCACCCGGGCCAGGCCCTGACAGTCCAGTGCGGTGAAGACACGAATCGCCAAGTCCCGCAGCTCCTCTGCGACAGGTTCCGGGAGTGCGGCCGGGACGTCGAGTTCGGCGGCGTCGTCGAGGTACTTGGTCTCGAAATCGTAGACACCGACTCCGGGAACCCTGATCTCGCCGATCGTGCTGGCCCGCACCGAACCGTCCGGGAACTCCAGCACACCGCATTCCAGTTCCCGGCCGATGATCGCGGCCTCGATGATGACCTTCGGGTCGTGCTCGCGGGCCGCGGCGATCGCGGCGGGTAGCTGATCCGGGCTCGTCACCCGGCTGACACCGATCGACGAGCCTCCGCGGGCCGGTTTGACGAACAACGGGAAGCCAAGGCGCTCGACGTCCGCGTCGGCAGGCGCGCCGTGCCCGGGGCGCAGGACGAGGTAATCGCCGATCGGCAGTCCGTCGGCGGCCATCAGCTTCTTGGCGAATTCCTTGTCCATGCCGGCGGCGCTGGCGAACACTCCGGCACCGACGTAGGGCAGTCCGGCCAGCTCGAGCAGACCTTGGATGGAGCCGTCCTCGCCGTAGGGGCCGGGCAGGATGGGAAATACCACGTCGACCGACGCCAGGATCTCACCGATGCGGGCCAGCGGGGTGTCCGCCGTCCCGGCCACCTCCGGCAACCTGCCTTCGGCGAGAGTCAGCTCATCGGGGTCGACGTCGGCGCGCAGCCACGACCCGTCGCGGGCGATGCCGACGGGGACGACCTCGAAGCGGTCCGGGTCCAGGTGGCGCAGGATGCTGCCCGCCGACACGCAGGAAATCGCGTGCTCGGAGCTCTGGCCGCCGTAGACGACGGCCACGCGGGTTCGCCGGGCGGGAGTCACAAGCTCCAGAGGCTACAGCCCGCCGGCATCGAGCGCGCCGAGCACGTCGGCGACGAGGTCGTCGGTGTCCTCGATTCCGGCAGAGATCCGGGCGAAACCGGCCGGCACCGCATCTCCCCAGCGGGCCCGGCGGTCCACCGAGGTGTGCAGGCCGCCGAAGCTGGTGGCCGCCACCAGCAGCTCGCTGCCGGCGACCAGCGCGTGGACGGCCTCGGGGCCACCGGACAGTTCGATGGAGACCAGTCCGCCGAAGCGGCGCATCTGGGTGGTCGCGACCGGGTGCGAGGGATCGCCGGGCAGGCCCGGGTACCGCACCGCATGCACCCGCGGGTGGCCCTGCAGCGCGGTGGCCAGCGCCAGCGCGTTCTGGCATTGCCGGTCGAATCGCAGCCCGAAACTGCCGATGCCGCGGAGCAACAGCCAGGCCTCTAACGCACCGGGAACCGGCCCGGCCAGCATCCGCTCCCGAGCGACCGCGGCCATCAGGTCGGCCTGGGAGCCCGCGACGTAGCCGGCGATCAGGTCGCTGTGTCCGCCGAGGGCCTTGGTGGCGCTGGCGACCACCAGGTCGGCCCCCAGCGACAGCGGCCGCTGCCCGAGGGGCGTCGCCGTGGTGTTGTC
>SYAB01000089.1 GCA_005787665.1 Actinomycetota bacterium | reverse complement strand
TGGACGGCCACCGCCGTCGTCGACCAGTCCCCCGCGGGATGGCGGTTGACGCTGCACAGCGCGATGAGGACGCGTCCGGAAGCCTCGTCGGAGACCCGCCAGAACCAGCCCTCCATCTCCGTGCCGTGGGAGGGCAGTGGGTTGCCGAACGGGACGTCGGCGCCGGTCCGACGGTAGGTGTCGATCAGCCGATCCAGCATGTCATGTCGCCTTCGCACGCAGTGAACCGTCAAGGTACTCCGTCCGGCAGGCCCGGCGGGCCAGCTTGCCGCTGGTCGTCCGGGGTATCGCTCCGGCGGGCAGTAGCAGCACCTCGGCGGGGACCACACCGTGCCGCTCAGCCACCAGGTCGCGGATCGCCGCGATCGCCTGTTTCGGGTCCAAACGGCCTGTGCCGGTTGCCCGTTCGGCGATGATCACCAGATCGGGTGCGGCGACGGCGGTCACATACCCGCGGCGCACCGCGGGCGAGGCATCTGCGGTGGTGGCCTCGATGTGCTGCGGGTAGAAGTTCCGCCCGTCCAGGGTGAGCATGTCGACGATCCGGCCGGTCACATACAGCTCGCCCTCGACGAACATGCCCAGGTCCCCGGTGCGCAGCCAGTCCGCGTCCGGCGGCACGCCGTGGGCCCGGCTGCCGATCGGCTGCCGGGAAGCCAGTCGGGCGCCGAAGGTCCATCGGGTCTCCTGCGGGCGGTTCCAGTAGCCCCGGCCGACATTGTCGCCGTGCAGCCAGAACTCCCCCACCGCGCCGTCGGGGAGTTCCGCGCCGGTGGCGGGATCGACGACCACGGCGCGCAGGCTGCGCGCCACTCGGCCGCAGGACACCTGCGTGACAGCGCCCGGGGTACTCGCGTCCACCGGGACGGCCTGTCCCCGGGCCAGCAGGTCGCCGTCGAAATAGGTGGCGCTCGGGGTCGCATCCGGAGCGATATTGGCGATGAAGAGGGTTGCCTCGGCGATGCCATAGGAGGGCTTGATCGCTGTGGCCGGAAGCCCATGGGGCGCAAAGACTTCGGTGAACTCATCGATGGCGGCCATGCTCACGGGTTCGGAGCCGATGATCATCACCACATTGGACAGGTCGATCTGCTCCCCCGGGGCCGGCCGGCCGCGCCGGGCGGCCCACTCGTAGGCGAAGTTCGGTGCGGCGGTGACAACCCGTCCTTCGCCCGAGGCGTTCGACAGCGCCCGAATCCACCGCTGCGGCCGGCGGACGAAGGCGGTGGGCGCCATCAGGGTCGAATGGCCGCCATAGGTGGCCGGGAAGCCGATCATCGACAGGCCCATGTCGTGGTACAGCGGTAACCAGCTGACACCGTGGGTGTTCCGGTTCAGCAGGTCGATGGAGAGGATCATCTGGACCAGGTTCGTACAGAACGCCCGATGGGTGATCTCGATGCCGGCCGGCGCCCGGGTCGCCCCCGAGGTGTACTGCAGGTGCGACACGTCGTCCATGCCGATGTCGACGGGCCGTAACCCCGCACCCGCTGAGTCGGGTATCGCGTCGATGACGACCACCGGCGGGTGCGGTCCGGAAAGCGCGCCGAGGAACCCGTTGACGGCGTCGGCGGCGCTGCTGGTGGTCAGCAGGACGGCCGGCTCGGCGTCGGCGAGGGCCACCTCGAGACGCTCGGCGTGGCCGGGAAGTTCGGGGGCGAACAGCGGTACCGCGACGGTGCCGGCCTTCAGCGCGGCGAAGAACGCGCAGATGTAGTCCAGACCCTGGGGCGCAAGGATCGCCGCCCGGTCTCCCCGTGCTGTCGACTGCTGGATGACGGCCCCGATGGCGCGCATCCGGGCGTCGAGCTGTGTCCAGGTCAGTTCGCGAACGACCTCATCGGCCCGGCCGAAGTCCAGGAAGCGGTAGGCCACCGTGTCGCCCACGTTGGCGATGTTGCGTTCGATCAGGGATATCACCGTGGTGCCGGCCGGCAGGGCGATCTCGCCGCGGCCGTCCACGCAGTCCTCGATGTCGAGCAGACCCTCCGGTGCGTCGAAGTCCTGCCCGCCGGCACGCTCCATGGCGGTGAGTGTAGGCGCGGCGGTTATCGTGAGCCGGTCCTCGCCGCCTGAACGCAGGAGACGCATGCCGAGTTGGATTGCCCGTCTGGTTCAGCTCGACGATTGCGGGGATCGGCGGTTTCGGGCGGTCAACGCCCAGGGCGCCGGCCCGCGGCTGTTCGGCGGCCTGATCGCCGCCCAGGCCCTGGCCGCCGCCGGCGCCACCGTCGACCCCGACCGGCTGCCGCAGTCGCTGCACGCCTACTTCATCAAGGGCGGCCGGGTAGGCATCGATGTCGACTATGTGGTGGAGACCACCCGCGACGGTCGCTCGTTCAACACCCGTCGGGTGACCGCGAGCCAACAGGACGTGCCGATCTTCGAGATGCTGGCATCCTTCCACCGCCCGGAGCCGACCGTCGACTGGCAGCGGCCCGTGCGCACTCGTTTGCCACTGGAGCAGGCGACCACCTCCGTGCGCATCCCGGAGGGCTGGATGGATCACTTCGAGACCCGAGTCGCCGCCGGGGAGGAGCCGGAATGGCCGATCCAGCCGTTCTGGTTCCGATCACGCGAACCGATCGAGGACGACCCCGTCCTGCGGGCATGCGCGCTGACCTTCGTCTCCGACCTCGGCATGGTCTCCACCGCCCGGCCCCCCGGGGCACGGGAACCCGGGCCGGGTGGCGCCGCGAGCCTCGATCACGCGCTCTGGCTGCACCGGCCGATCGACCCGTCCCAGTGGCACTGCTACGACGCGA
>SYAB01000088.1 GCA_005787665.1 Actinomycetota bacterium | reverse complement strand
TGGCCGCCGCGTTGCCCGACGGCCAGCGTTTCGATGCGATCGTGATCGACGAGGCCCAGGATTTCGCCGACAGTTGGTGGGAGCCGATCCTGGCCGCGCTGGGTGACCTCGACACCGGCGGGGTGTATCTCTACAGCGACGAGGGCCAGCGCGTCTTCGACCGCAGGGGTACCCCGCCGTTGCCGTTGGTGCCGCTGATTCTTGAACAGAACATCCGCAATACCCGCCAGATCGCCACCGCCTTCGGCCCACTCGTCGACCACCCGATGCGTTCCTTGGGCGGCGAAGGCCCCGAGGTTCGTTTCGTGGCCTGCGACCGCGATCGCGCACTTGATGTCGGCGACGATCAGGTCGAGGCATTGCTCGATGCCGGCTGGCGTCCCGAGGACGTCGCGCTCCTGACCACCGGCAGCCGCCATGAGGAACAGAAGGCCCGGCAAGCCGAGGGGACCCAGACCTACTGGGACAGTTTCTGGGATGCCGAGCAGGTGTTCTACGGGCACGTGCTGGGCTTCAAGGGTCTGGAACGTCGCGCGGTGGTGCTGGTGGTCAACGACAGTAAAGACATGGAGCGCGCCCCGGAGCGGTTGTACGTCGGGTTGTCGCGGGCCCGCGATCAACTCGTGGTGTGCGGTGACCCGGCGATGATCGTTGAGATCGGCGGCCCGGACCTGGCGCGCCGCCTCGGCATCGGCGGCTAACGCAACTTCACCAGCCGCGTCGTCGATGTCTCATCAAGTTCCACCGTGTCGGTCCGTGAGCGCAGAAAATCGCTGAATGACTTGAACCCCAACGACTTTTCCGAGAACGACGGGTCCATCCGCTTCATCTGTGCCTTCACCGTCGAGTTGTGCAGCCACTCGTCGTCATCTTTTTCCAGGCCGATCTGCAGCGCGCGCGTCAGCAGGGCGGTGGCCGCGGCCTGCGGGTCGGGCGTCTCGGCGTCGGCGGTTTCGGGGGTTTCGGCGGGTTCGTCCCGTGCGGCGGCACGCTTCCTGGGTGCCTCGGCGGGCACCGGCGCGACGGCCGGAACACCGGGCAGGGCGTCGTAGATGACGAACTCGTCGCACGCCGCGGCCAAGGATTTACTCGAGGACCCGGCTACCCCGATGCCCACTACGTAGCGGCCGAGTCGCTTGCACCGCTGCGCCAACGGGATGTAGTCGGAGTCCCCGGCGACGATCACCACGTGCGTCAGATCCGGTAGCCGGAACATGTCCTCGACGGCGTCGACCGCCAACCGGATGTCGGCGGCGTTCTTGCCGTAGGCCGCCGCCGGAAACAGTTGCACCAGATCCACCGCCCGGCCCACCAACTGCCCGCGGTAGCCGGCGTTGATGTCGGCCGACCAGTCCGCATAGGCCCGGGTGAGCACAAGGGTGCCGAACGACGACGCGAAGTCCAGCACCGCGCCCACGTCGACGATCGCGCGGGTCAGCTTGACCGCGTCGAGGCCCTTGGGCTTGTCGCGCTGAAATGAATTGCGCCCGTGCACCTGGTCGTAGCGCGACAGCACGATGTTGTCGAAGTCGAGATACACCGCGACGCGGGCCGCACCGGGTTCGGTCATAGCCGCAAGTCAAGCACTAATGCATCGGCGGGGAGCAGGTCACGGAAGTTCGCTGCCCGGCCGCGCTTACGGGGGCCCGGCCGGGTGCCGTCCAGACCGGGTTTGAGGCTATGATTTTCTTCGTCAACGGTGACGTCTGACCCCTCGACATGCCTTGGAGTGAATCGGTGAGCTTTTCCCGCCGCGCCCGCGCCGCGAGCGTTGTCTTCGCGGCGTTGCTGGCTGTGGTGTTGACCGGCGACGTCGCCGGCATTCCGGGCTGCCGGGACGGTTGCAAGGCCGTCACCGCGACCGCCCAGGCGCAGTTGCTGCCGGCGGTGCCCAAGCCCCCGATTCTGGGCGTGGCGCCGTTCGACGGCGCCGCTGAGGTCAACCCGCTGACCACGCCGACGGTCGAGGTCCTCGACGGCCGGATCCGGGCGGTGTCCCTCGTCGATGACTGGGGTAACACCGTGCCGGGCGAACTCTCGCCGGATCGCACCTCCTGGCGGCCCACGGAGCGGTTGAACTTCGCCCGCAGCTACTCCATGACCGTGGACAGCGTGAGCGCCAGCGGTGTGGAACTGTCGCGGGCCAGCACCTTCGACACCCTCTCGCCCTACAACTACGTGCATCCCTACCTTGAGGTTCAGGGCGGCTTCGGGATCAACGAGAAGCTGAAGTATGGCGTTGGCACCGTGCTGCGGGCCCACTTCGACGAGCCGATCGCCGATAGGGCACTTGCCGAACGGAACATGACGGTCACCACCGACCCGCCGGTGTCCGGTTCATGGTTCTGGGTGGACGACTACGTCGCGCACTGGCGACCGGAGCACTACTACCCGGCCGGCACCCGGGTCTCGGTGGCGCTGAACATGTTCGGCCTCAAACTCGGCGAGGGCCTCTATGGTCAGGAAGACGCCACCGCGAACTTCACCATCGGGGACTCCCACATTTCCGTCGCCAACGACATCACCAAGCAGATCAGCGTCTTCGACAACGGCAAACTGGTCCGCACAATGCCCACCTCCATGGGCCGCGGCGGCACCTCGACGGTCGCTAACAAGACGTTCTCCTGGTGGACTCCGCCGGGGGTGTACTCCCTGCTCGATAAGTCCGAGACGGTCGTCATGGACTCCTCCACCTACGGGGTGCCGGCGGGGTCGGCGGTCAGTTACCGGCGCAACGTCGCCTGGGCCACCCGAATCAGCACCGACGGCATCTATCTGCACCAGCTTGATGACACCCTGTGGGCGCAGGGCAACAC
>SYAB01000087.1 GCA_005787665.1 Actinomycetota bacterium | reverse complement strand
GGCGCCGGTCAACGCCGACCCATTGCCGACGACCCCGCGCCGTCCGCTGACCGAGGTGATCGAGTGGGTCGGTGCCCCCGATCCGATCCGGCCCTGACCTGATCGAGCGGGCGCGGTGTCACCGATTGTCCGGTCCGGATCGGCCCGGCTGAACCCGCTTGTCGATGAACTCCCGAACCCGCCGGGGATCCTCGAGGCAGTACCGCGCAGCGGTGGCCCGGTCGCCATCCTCGCTGTGCCGGACGACAATGCCGATGCCGTTGTCCAGGACGGCGTCGAAGGCGTCCTCGTCGGTCAGGTCGTCCCCGATGAAGATCGGTAGCAGCGGCCCGTCGCCGCTCATCTGCTCGGCGATCCACTGCAGTGTCTTGCCCTTGTCCCAGTCCACATCCGGGCGAAGTTCGACGACTTTGCGTCCGGAGGTCACCCTTAATCCGTTGCGCCTGCCGACATCGTGCACCGCGGCGGTCACGGTAGCGGCGGCAGCGGTCCCGGCGTTGCGGAAGTGCACCGCGACTGCGAAGCGCTTGTGTTCCACCGATACTCCGGCGTCGGCGCGAAGGCGTTCGGCGAGCTCGACGGCTGCTGACTCGAGTACCGGAATAGCTTGCGCGGCAGCCTCATTGCTGTGATGCGTCCCATCCGGACAGAGAATCTCGAAGCCGTGACTGCCCGCGTACCACAGACCCGGGATTCCGACCCGGTCGACGATATCGGCCAGATCGCGACCGGACAGCACCGCCACCGGGTAGAGCGCCGCGAGTGCGCGCAGCGCCTCGGCGGACCCATCCACCAGCGTGGCGGTCCCGGGTTGGTCGACGATCTCCGAAAGGGTGCCGTCGAAGTCGAAGAAGAATGCGGGCCGGTGCGCTGCCATCACAGCGTCGATGTGAGCGGCGCACGTTAGAGCATCCGGCAGGTCGGACATCCGGCGGTCGATGATACGGACCGTGACCTGCGCTGGATCATCGACGATCGCATCGGCGCCGCGCGCGGTAAGGGTGGCGGCCACGCCCTCGGTGTCGCTGCCGGTGACGACGCCGATGACGACGCCGAACCCGCAAGTGCGCGCCGCTGCGACACCGGCTTCGGTACCGGTGACGACGACGGCACGACCCGGGCGCGCGCCGAGGCGGCGCGCGGTGTCGAGCAATGTCGCCGGCTGGCTAGTGGCGGAGACCGTCGCGACGGCCAGGCCGGCAACCTCGAGTCTGTGCATCAGCGTTCCCACCGACTCCATGACCGGTCCCTCAAGATCGAACAGCACGGCGTCATGGTGGCGCGGGTCGATTTCGGCCCGTGCGCCGCGATCCGACATGGGGTCGACGATAGGCCAGTCCGCGGGCATCGCGCGGCCCGGGGCGAGGCCGATCAGGGTCGTCCGGCCCGGCCTAGGTGACAAATGTCCCTGATCCGCGGGGCACGGCCGGTCCTAGGATCAAGCCCGTCCCTAGGACCAAGTTCTGCCTGAGGTAGTGGAGGAGCGAAATGGCAACCGCGGCACACACTCAACTGATCACGGTCGGCGTGGACGGTTCGGCGGTGTCGCAGGTGGCGGTCGATTGGGCCGCCCGCGCCGCGGCGCTGCGGTCAGTTCCGCTCAAGGTGGTTCATGTGCTCAACCCTCCGGTCGTGACGGCGTTCCCTGAGGTGCCGATGCCGGCGGGATTCCTGCAGTGGCAGGAGGACGAGGGTCGCAGGGTGCTCGCCGCTGCGATCAAGACGGCTGAGGAGGCCGCCCATCTTCTCGGGGCCCCGGCGATCGAGGTCAGCGGTGAAATGGTGGCCGGAAGCTCAGTTCCGGTACTCGCTGAGGAGTCCACTCGGGCACAGTTGATCGTGGTGGGCTGCCGCGGCCGCGGCGCATTGGCTCGCGGGCTGTTGGGATCGGTCAGCACCGGTCTGGTTCACCACGCGCACTGCCCGGTAGCGATCATCCACGACGAGGACCCGCTGATGCCCCATCCGTCGTTGGCCCCGGTGGTGGTGGGAGTAGACGGCTCACCGGCATCCGAGCGCGCGGTGGCGATCGCCTTCGAGGAAGCATCGTTGCGTGGCGTCGACCTGGTGGCCGTGCATGCCTGGAGTGACACCGGGCTCTTGGAGTTCCCCGGTGCGGACTGGTCGGAGTTGCAGACCGGGGCTGAGGAAACCCTCAGTGAGAGGTTGGCAGGTTGGGCCGAGCACTATCCGGACGTCCTCGTGCGCCGCATCGTCGTGGCCGACCGCCCCGCCCACCAACTACTCGAGCAGGCCGCAGCGGCCCAGCTTTTGGTGGTCGGCAGCCACGGCCGGGGTGGCTTCGTCGGCATGATGCTGGGTTCGGTAAGTACTTCGGTGATCCATGGTGCCCGAATGCCGGTGATCGTCGCGCGCTAACCGCGCGTCGTCATCGTTGGGGTGCGCGTCGCGCCCCAGAGTCCTACCGCGATCCCGATCACCGCACCGCCCAGACCGATCATGCGCTGTGTTCGCTTCATCTCGTGGTGCACACCGACACTACCCAGCAGATCGGCCCCGTCAGCGCCCGCGGATGCCAGGAACCATCCCCGGGTGTCGTTGCCGCGCAACGCGGCAGCGGTGAGCAGTCC
>SYAB01000013.1 GCA_005787665.1 Actinomycetota bacterium | reverse complement strand
CCTGTCCGGCGGTGCCGACCTCGTGGTGGCCGCGCTCCAGGGTGAAGCCGGCGTTGATCAGGTTGGTCGACATCTCGTCGCGCAGATCGACGTAGTGGTCGTAGGGGGCGACCGGGAAGTATCCGCCCTTGGGGCGGACCTTGTAACCGCGGTTGGCGCTGCCGTCGGCCTCGAAGGGCTCACCGGAGTTCCACCAGCCCGACTCGGAGTCGACCTCGTAGAAGGTGCCGTTCATCTTGGAGTCGAACGCCACCGAGTCGAAGATGTAGAACTCGGCCTCGGCGCCGAAATAGCAGGTGTCGGCGATCCCGGTGGACGCCAGGTAGTTCTCCGCCTTGCGGGCGACGTTGCGCGGGTCGCGGGAGTACGGCTCGCGGGTGAAGGGGTCGTGCACGAAGAAGTTCATGTTCAGGGTCTTGGCGGCCCGGAACGGGTCGATCTGCGCGGTCTCGGGATCGGGCAGCAGCATCATGTCCGACTCGTGAATGGACTGGAAGCCGCGCACCGACGAGCCGTCGAAGGCCAGGCCGTCCTCGAACACGCTCTCGTCGAAGGCCGAGGCCGGGATGGAGAAGTGCTGGACCACACCAGGCAGATCGCAGAACCGGATGTCGACGTATTCGACCTTCTCATCCTTGATGAGCTTGACGATGTCGTCGGCTGTCTTTGGCTTCGCCACTTAGTGCTCCTTTTACGCGCAGGCGTTTCGTTGACCGGGGCTGACGGTAGGGAGCCGATGTTGCACGTCCGTCAACCGAATGTTGCGCTGACGTTACGCATCGACCGCTGCGCCTATCCTGGTGGCCATGGCACGCGAGATCGGTTCCTGGCTGTCCGGGCCGCAGTCGGTGGGTCCCGGCGACGGCTATCCCGGCCAGCGGATGGGCCTTCCGGAGCAGGGTCCCGGATCGCTGGCTCGGATGGGCCGACGGATCGTGGCCCTGGCGGTGGACTGGCTGATCTCCTACGGCCTGGCCGGGCTCGGACTGGCCGCCGGGCTCTACGGCACGTCGTTCCTGGCGACCGGGGTGCTGCTGATCTGGTTCGTCCTGGGGGTGGCATCGGTGCGGCTGTACGGCTTCACCCCCGGTCAGTACCTGCTGGGGCTTCGGGTCGCCTCGACAGACAACCGTTTGCACGTCGGCACCGGGCGCGCGGCGGCCCGCGGCCTGCTGATCGCGCTGGTGATCCCGGCGCTGTTCACCGACGGCGACGGGCGCGGAATCCAGGATCGGGTCACCGCGACGGCCGTCGTGCGCCGTTGACTTCGACGTTGAGTGAGGAACCTTGCAGGCCTCCACTCGCATTTCGTCGTCAAGGTTCCTCACTCAACGTCGGCTGTGGAGGAGTGACGCGGGATTCGCCGCAGCCTTGGCACGGTGGGTTCCGTGGAGGCCTTTCTTGCCAGCGAAGCGCTCGCGGCCCGCAGCCTGACTCGTCACGCCCTGGCCACTGATCACCAGCGGGTGCTGCCCGACGTTCACGCTCCACGACGAGCAGAGCTTTCCCTGGATGAGCGCATCGCCGCCGCCTGGCTCTGGTCGAAGCGCAAGGGAGTGATCAGCGGGTTGGCGGCATCCGCCCTGCACGGAGCCAGGTGGATCGACCACACGGTACCGATCGAACTGAATCATCCGCACAACAAGTCACCCGCTGGTGTGGTTGCCCGGCGAGACACCTTATTGGCGCGGGAGATCGTGGAACTGCATGGGATGGCCGTGACATCCGTCGTCCGGACTGCGTTCGACCTCGCGCGTCGCGGACCGCGCGGGACTGCTCTCGAGCGCCTCGACGCGCTGGCGCGTGCAACCGGCTTCGCTGCGCAGGATGTGCTGGGGGTATCCGACGCTCATCCCAGGGTGAGGGGACGACGACGCGTGCCGGGTCTGCTCGATCTGATGGATGTGGGCGCGCAGTCGCCGAAGGAGACCTGGCTGCGGCTTGTGCTCATCGAGGCGGGCTTCCCGCGTCCGCAGACCCAGATACCGGTCCTGGCCCCTGACGGCTACCCCCGCTACTTTCTCGACATGGGTTGGCCGCAGCACATGGTGGCAGTGGAGTACGACGGTGAACAACACCGCACCGACCCGACGCAGTACCGCAATGACGTGCTGCGGGCCGAGTACATCGATGAACTCGGCTGGCGGCGTATCCGGGTGTTGGCCGGTCATCGGCGCGAGAGCATCATCGCGCGGGTGGGGGCTGCGGGTGTGCCCCTGTCGCGTTGAGTGAGTGAGGAACCTGGCAGGGACCTACTCGCACAACGTCGGCAAGGTTCCTCCCTCAACGATTGGAGAGCTAACGGCGTCGTACGGTGCGCTGCACTCCGCGCATCTTCGCCTGTGCCGGCAGTGGCCCCTTGGGCATTGCGGCCGGACCGATCCGGCTGCCCAGCGCGGTCAGCTTCGACTCCAGGATGTCCATCTGCTTGACGCTGATATTGGCGGGCAGCCGGGTCAGGTGCCGTTCCAGCTTGGCCAGCGGTACCTCGCCGTCGCCATTGCCGATGATGACGTCATAAATGGGCATCTCGCCGATCAGGCGGGCGGTTCGCTTCTTCTCCTGGGCGAGCAGTGGTTTGACCCGCGACGGCGAGCCCTCGCCGACGAAGATCACCCCGGGACGGCCGATCACCCGGTGTACCGCGTCGAGGTGGCCGGTGGCCGCGACACCGGGAGTCACCCGCCATTTGCCGCGCAGGTTCTCCAACGCCCAGGCTGCCGCGCCGACCTGCCCCTCGGCCTTGCGGTAGACGTTCTTCTGGGCGCGGCGGCCGAAGATGATGAACGCCACCAGCACGCCCAGGATCACGCCGAAGACGATCATCAGGTACTGGGTGAACCCGCCGATGAGCAGGCCGATGGCCACCGAGGCGGCGACGACGGCCAGGAACGCCCCGATCATGTAGGGCAGCAGCCGCTTGTCCTCTTTGCGCTGCATCTGGAATGCCTGCCAGAGCTGGGCGCGGCGCTGTTTGGAGGCCGCCTTGCGGGCGGCCTTCGCCTCGGCCTTGGCCGCCTTGGTCTGGGCGGGAGTACGGGTTTTCGCCATAGCTGTCAAGAATACGTAGCGCGTCGCGGCGTCGCTGCGGCCTGCTGATAAAGCCGTCCGGCGCGATAGGAGGACCGCACCAACGGCCCGGCCAGCACGCCGGCGAAACCCAGGCCCTCGGCGTAACCGGCGAGTTCGACGAACTCCTCCGGTGTCACCCAGCGTTCGACGGGATGATGGCGCGCGGACGGCCGCAGGTACTGGGTGATGGTGACGATGTCGCACCCGGCGGTGAGCAGATCGGTCAGCGCCTCGCGGACCTCCTCGATGGTCTCGCCCATTCCCAGGATCAGATTGCTCTTGGTGACGAGGCCGAAATCCCTTGCTGCGGTCAGCACCTCGAGACTGCGCTGATAGCGGAATGCAGGGCGGATCCGCTTGAAGATCCGCGGCACCGTCTCCAGGTTGTGCGCGAACACCTCGGGCCGGGACTCGAAGACCTCACGCAGCAGGTCGGGCTGGCCGTTGAAGTCCGGGGCCAGCAACTCCACGCCTGTCGACGGGTTGAGCGCCTTGATGGCCCGCACCGTCTCCGCGTAGAGCCAGGCGCCGCCGTCGGGCAGATCGTCGCGGGCCACCCCGGTGACCGTGGCGTATTTCAGGCCCATTGCGGCGACGCTCTCGGCCACCCGCCGCGGTTCGTCGCGGTCGAAGTCGGCGGGCTTACCGGTGTCGATCTGACAGAAATCGCACCGCCGGGTGCACTGTTCCCCGCCGATG
>SYAB01000086.1 GCA_005787665.1 Actinomycetota bacterium | reverse complement strand
CCCCCGTTGTTCAAGACACCTGTGAAAGTGGTTGGCGGGAGGGACTCTCCATCCCGCCAACCGATTCCCCTATTCTGCCCGAACGCCGGTTCCGGCGAAAGGCCACTGACCGCCCACCCTGGTGAACATTGTGTTTCAGGCAGGTATCGCGGTCGGCAACCGCCGCTCGCTTCGCACCAGCACGGCGAGCAACGCGCCACCGATCAGCCACCCGAGGACGGCGACCGAGGCGGCCGGGACGATCGCGAGGGAGGCGTTACGGTTCTGCACGCGAACAAGATTCGGGTCGGTCCTGTCGTACTCGACGTAGATGCGCATACCGGTCGCCAGTTCGGAGGGATAGAGCACCCCGAGTTCGGGTCGATAGGTGACGCGGTCGGGAGTGACGAACTCCACAGTCGAGCGGCGCGGTCCCGCGGAGAGCACCTCGGCCTCGGCGACACCCAGGTTGCGTTCGATCTGTCGGTCGTTGCGCCACGCCCCGGCGACCAACAGGATCGATTGCAGGGTGACGATCCCGATGACGATCCAGACCGCGGTCTTGCCCCACCGCAACGCTTTCTGTTCCATGGTGTCGGGGAGTTCGGGATCCCGGGCGGGCAGCGCGGCCTTCACCGGTGCGCGCAGCCGTCCGATCACGTCAGGGCCGCCCGGATGTCGGCGTGCAGGCGGCGCAGCGAGGACCGGTCGGCCTTGACTTCCAACACCCGCACGCCCTGGGCCGGTTCATCGAGGGCCGAGGCCAGGTCGCCGACCTCGATCTGCCGGGAGTCGACGTGATAGGCCCGACACAGGGCACCCACGTCGACATCGTGCGGGGTGCCGAAAATCCGCGACGCCACATCGCCGAACCGTGGATCCCCCGGCTCGAGCAGCTCGAAGATCCCGCCGCCGTTGTCGTTGGACACCACGATGGTGAGGCTGTCCGGCACCGGCTCGGTGGGGCCGATCAACAGGCCGGACGCGTCGTGCACGAAGGTCAGGTCGCCCATCAGCGCGACAGTGCGACCGGGGTGGGCGAGCGCGGCCCCGACGGCGGTCGAGATGGTGCCGTCGATCCCCGCGACGCCCCGGTTGGACCGCACGAACAGACCCTCGGGGTTCAGCCCGACCAGCGACACATCGCGCACCGGGTTGGAAGCGCCGAGCACCAGCTGGTCGCCGGGCCCGACCGAACGCGCGACCACCGCGGCGACGTGCAGGCCGGTGGTCAGCGGGTGGGCGGCAAGCTGTTCGGTGACGACCGCCAGCGCGCGGCGGTTGGCCTGCGCGCAGCGGCGGAGCCATTCCGGGTCGGGGGTGCCGGTGGTCTGCACACGGGTGCCGGTGGCCACCGAGTTGCCCGACACGTCAGGCCAGCGCGGGCCGGTGGTGACCGCGTACACCGCGACCGCGGGATCGGCCAGCAGGTCCGCGACCGCGCGGTGCAGCGTGGGCCGGCCGAGCATGATGACCTGGCGGGGACGCAGCGCCGGAAGGGCCAGCGGATGCAGCGGGTTGGCCGCGGCCGGCGCGGTGGGCTCGGCCACCGTGGGCAACTGCGCCAGGTTCGGGTGCACGCCCGCGGCATGGCCGGCGATGACCACGGTGTCCGCGGTGAGATCGACGGGGACCGGCTGGTCGAACGTGACCGGAGGGGTGACGGTCCAGGCCGTCCCGTCGGGGCGCCCGGCCGGGAAGTCGTCTGGACCCGAATCCGGCTCGGGCACCAGCGGTTCACGCAGCGGGATGTCGAACTGCACTGGGCCGGCGTTCGCGGTGCGCGCACCGGTTGCGGCGACCAGCACCCGGCAGGTCGCCGAGCGCCACTGCGCGTTGAGCGCGTCCGGGCGATCCCCGGCGATACCGAGGCTGATCGCGGCACGGACCTGGGTGCCGAAGTAGCCGAACTGCTCCATGGTCTGGCTGGCGCCGGTGCCCAGCAGCTCATAGGGCCGGTTGGCCGACAGGATCACCAGTGGCACCCGGGCGTAGTTCGCTTCCACCACGGCCGGACCGAGGTTGGCCACCGCGGTCCCGGAGGTCATCGCGATCGGTACCGGCCGGCCGCTGCCCAGCGCCAGCCCGACGGCCAGGAAGCCGGCGGTGCGCTCATCGATGCGCACGTGCAGCCGCAACCGGCCTGCGGCATCGGCGTCGGCGAGGGCGAAGGCCAGCGGCGCGCTGCGCGATCCGGGGCACAGCACGACGTCGCGGACACCGCCGCGGATCAGTTCGTCGACGACGACCCGCGCCTGGGCCGTCGAGGGGTTCGCCACCCTTACAGGGTGTCACACGGCTCAGATCAGGGTGCCGGCGAAGAAGTTCAGCATGACGGTGTTGACGGCTTCAGGTCGCTCCAGGAAGCCGAGATGGCCGGTGTTGGCGATCTGGACATAACGACCCTTGGGAATGGCCTCGCCGACCTCCCTTCCCAGGGCGGCGGGGGTGACGACATCGTCGGCGAAACCGATCACCAGCACCTCGGCGGTTATCGCACGATAGGCGGGCAACCGGTTCTCCCGCGGGGCCACGTTCAGCTGTGCGCGCCATCCCGGGGT
>SYAB01000012.1 GCA_005787665.1 Actinomycetota bacterium | reverse complement strand
CACCTCCAGCAGCGGCTCGTCCACCACGACGGTGTCACCCTCCTGCTTGAGCCAGCGGGTGACGGTGCCCTCGGTGACGCTCTCGCCGAGTGCGGGCATCTGGACGGAGACGGCCATGTGTATTGACTCCTATAGTCGGTCGACCTCTGGCTTACCACAGCAGCGTGTCCCAATCCTGTCATCCCGCACCCCGTCCCGGCGCTGAAGGGCCGGGTGAATTTCTCTGGCACCATCGAGGGATGGGATTGTTCGACAGGTTCCGGCGTGATTCGAAGGCTCCGGCCGATGTTCGGTACCTGCGCCAGTGGGCCGCCCAGCGGAGCGGTATCGAGGCGTACGTGGAGCCCCAGACCCCGGTCACCCCGTTGACCGTTGTCCTGGTGGCCGCCGATGGTGAGTGGACCCGTCGCCCCGCCGGAGGGCCGGCCGGGGCGCGGCGTATCGGACAGCTCCTGGGTATCCCGGTCTACGACGTGCAGAAGGTGGGCTACCCGCAGCGGATGCGCGACTTCGACGCCCGTCGTCGCGTCGAGCGCCGCCGCGCCCTGCGGACCGAACTCGACGGGCGATAATCGTCGGATGCCGACCCGTTTCGTCGAGGCCGATGACCGAACCCGGCTCGCGGTCTACGAGGAGGGCGACCCGGACGGCCCGACCGTTGTCCTGGTGCACGGCTGGCCGGACTCCCATGTGCTGTGGGACGGCGTCGTGGAACTGCTGGCCGACTCCCACCGGATCATCCGCTACGACAGCCGGGGCGCGGGCGCCTCCGATGTGCCCCGACCGGCGTCGGCCTACACCGTCGAGCGGCTCGCCGACGATTTCGGCTCCGTCGTCGCCGCGGTCAGTCCCGACGTGCCGGTGCACGTCGTCGCCCATGACTGGGGTGCGGCCACCGTCTGGGAGTACGTCACCCGTCCGCAGGCCGCGCAGCGGATCGCCTCCTACACCTCGATCTCCGGACCCGACCCCGGGCACCTGAGCCGATTCCTGCGGGACGGCCTGGCCCGGCCCTACCGTCCCCGGCGGTTCGCCCGTGCCGTGTCCCAGGCTCTGCATTTCGGGTACATGGCGTTCTTCCGGACCGCGCTGGCCCCGATGGCGATGCGTTCCTTTCTGGCTGAGGCGTTGCGCCGGCACGTCATCAACGCCGGAGTGCCCGCGCCGCGTCGCCACCAGGGCGACACCTTCGTCGCCGACGCCGCCAACGGGATGAAGATCTACCGAGCCAACTTCCCGCGCGCGCTCGCCACCGCCACGCGTGAGCGCCACGTGCCGGTGCCGGTGCAGTTGCTGGTCAACACCGAAGACACCTTCGTCCGGCCCTACGTCTTCGACGACACCCCGCGGTGGGTGTCGCGGTTGTGGCGCCGCGACATCCGCGCCGGGCACTGGCTTCCGATCTCCCATCCGCAGGTGGTGGCCGCCGCGGTCGCAGAACTGGTCGGCCATCTCGAGGGCGGCGCACCGAGCCGGGCGCTGTTGCGCGCGCAGGTGGGCCGTTCCCGAAAAGCATTCGGCGACATGCTCGTTGCGGTCAGCGGTGCCGGCAGCGGGATCGGGCGGGCCACCGCGATCGCGTTCGCGGCGGCGGGCGCGGAGGTGGTGGTCAGCGATATCGACGGCGCGGCCGCGCAGGAGACCGCCGCCCTGATCGCCGCCCGCGGGGGAGTGGCCCACTCCTATCCGCTCGACGTCGCCGACGCCGAGGCCGTCGAGGCGTTCGCCGATCAGGTGTGCGCGACCCACGGCGTGCCCGACATCGTGGTCAACAACGCCGGGATCGGGGCGGCCGGGTCCTTCCTGGACACCCCGGCCGATCAGTTCGATCGGGTTCTCGAGGTCAACCTCGGCGGAGTGGTCAACGGCTGCCGCGCCTTCGCGCGCAGAATGGTGGACCGGGGCTGCGGCGGTCACATCGTCAACGTCGCCTCGATGGCGGCCTACGCCCCCTTGAGCTCGCTGAATGCCTACTGCACCTCCAAGGCCGCGGTGTACATGTTCTCGGACTGCCTGCGTGCCGAACTCGACGCCGCGGGTATCGGTCTGACCACCGTCTGTCCGGGTCTGATCAACACCAACATCGTCTCGGCCACCGAGTTTCACGTCGCGGCGGACCGCCGGGACGCCGCGACGGCGCGGCGCGCGCAGTTGGAGCGGATGTTCGCGATGCGCCGGTACGGCCCGGAGAAGGTTGCCGCGGCGATCCTGGCCTCGGTACGCAGACGGACACCGATGCGGCCGGTGACGCCGGAGGCCTACCTGCTCTACGGGACCTCGCGGTGGTTGCCGCAGGCGCTGCGCAGCACCGCGCGCGGAAAAGTCGTGTAACCAACACCCGTTGGTGGTGTCATGGCAGTCGTGCACTGGTTCGCCGAAAGCCCTCTGCTGACGCTGTTCGTCTGCATCGGACTCGGCAGCGTGTTCGGCCGGATCCGATTCGGCCCGGTGTCCTTCGGCCCGGCCGGCGCACTGTTCGTCGCGCTGGCGATCTCGGCGCTGGAACCCGGCGCCGCGCTGCCGCCGCTCATCACCACCCTCTCGCTATGTGTGTTCTGCTACATGGTGGGCATCGCCGCCGGCCCCGCGTTCATCGGGGCGCTGCGCACCGGGTGGCGCCCGGTGGTGGTGTCGTTGCTGGCGATCGTCGCGATGGCTGCGGCGGGTCTGCTGACAGGGCGTCTGTTCGGTTTCGACATCGGCACCATCGCGGGCGCCTTTGCCGGGGCGGGCACCGCCACCGCCGCGCTCGGCGCGGTGCAGGAACAACTGGCCGGGGGCGGCGCGATCCCGCCCGAGCCGGCCATCGGCTACGCGGTCGCCTACCCGATCACCGTGCTGCTGACCATTCTGGCGTGCACGTACCTGATCGGCGCCGGCAAGCGAAAGCCCACCGCCGAGGACCGGGAGAAAGTGGCGCCGATCGTGATCCGCACCGTCGAACTCCTCGCAGACCCCGGGCTGACGGTGCACGGTCTGGAGCAGCGCTACGCGACGGTGGTGTCGCGGCTGACCCGCGACGGGCGCACCGTCGTCGCCCACGCCGCCGAGCCGCTCGCCGCGGGGGATCTGCTGACCGTCACCGCCCGTGCCGACGACGCCGACGAACTCGTCGCCGCGATCGGCCGGACGGCCCCGGCCGAACCCTGGCTGGACCGCTCGAGGATCGACTTTCGGCGCATCGCGCTGTCCAACTCGGCCTATATCGGGCGGCAACTGCACACGCTGCGTATGGAGGAGCGGTTCGACGCGGTGGTCAGCCGGGTTCGTCGCGGCGACGTCGACATCATCGCCACTCCCGATCTGGTGCTGTGCGCCGGTGATCGGCTGCGGGTGACCGCGCCGCGGGACCGGCTATCCGAGATCACCAGGGAGTTGGGCGACTCCGAACGCGCGGCCGGTGACATCAACGCCATCGGCCTGGGTCTGGGACTCGCGCTGGGTCTGCTGCTGGCGTTCGTGACGATCCCGCTGCCCGGCGGCGGCGGACTGGTGCTGGGAACCGCGACGGCTCCGCTGATCATGGGCGTGATCCTCGGCGCGATCGGGCGCACCGGCCCGGTGGTGTGGACGCTGCCCGGCAACGTCACCTACACCCTCAACCAGTTCTCCCTGCTGATCTTCCTGGCGGCCGTCGGCACCGGGGCCGGGCCGGGTCTGGTCAAGGCGCTGTCCACCGATGGACTGCAACTCGTCGGGTTGGGCTTTGCGATCGCCGCCGCGCACGCGCTGGTGTGCGTGATCGGGCTGCGCATGGTGCTGGGGTACGGCACCGCACGGTCGCTGGGCGGGCTCACCGGATCGCAGCTCAATCCCGCGCCGTACGCGTTCGCCATGTCGAAGGTGCCCGATCAGCGGGTGGCCGTGGGATACGCGGTGCTCTTCCCGGTGGCGATGATCGCGAAGGTGTTCCTGGCACAGCTGATGGTGGTCGTCTTTTAGACCGCCGTGCCTGCCGTTGCCCCGGCGAGTGTGCGGGGTCTGATTCGCCGCTCACCCGTTCGCGGCGATGTCCTCCAGGACCGCGAAGAGCGTGCGGGTCGGCACGCCGGTACCGCCCTTGGGGGTGTAACCCCACGGCGCGGTGGTGTTGTAGGCCGGCCCGGCGATGTCGATGTGCGCCCACTGCACGCCCTCGGCGACGAACTCCCGCAGGAACACCCCGGCAACCAGCATGCCGGCGAAGCGCTGCCCGCTGATGTTGGCCAGGTCGGCGACGGTGGACTTCAGATCGTCCTTGAGTTCTTCGGGCAGCGGCATGGGCCAGCCGTTCTCACCCTCGCGCTGGGACAGCGCCGCGACCCGGTCGCGGAAGTCATCGCTGCCCATCACCCCCGGGATGCGCGCCCCCAGCGCGACGGTCTGGGCACCGGTCAGCGTCGAGGTCTCGATCAGATAGTCCGGCTTGTCCTCACAGGCCCGCACGATCGCGTCGGCGAGGATCAACCGGCCCTCGGCGTCGGTGTTGAGAACTTCCACGGTGGTGCCGCCGTACTGGGTCAGCACGTCGCCGGGGCGCTGGGCGGTGGCCGACGGCATGTTCTCGGCCATCGGCACCGTGGCGATGATGGTGATCGGCAGCTGCTGGGTTGCCGCGAGCACCATCGTGGCGACCACCGACGCGGCGCCGGCCATGTCGGAGGTCATGTGGTGCATCGAGGCGGCGGGCTTGATCGAAATGCCCCCGGTGTCGAAGGTGATGCCCTTGCCGATCAGCGCGACGGTCTTGGTCGCGCGGCCCTTGGCGCCGCGGTAGACCAGCCGGACCAGCCGGGGCGGGTTCGACGAGCCCTTGCCGACCCCGATGATCCCGCCGAAGCCCGCCTTCGCCAGCGCCTTCTCGTCGAGTATCTGGACTTCCAGACCTGCATTGGCGCCCAGAACCTTTGCCCGCCGGGCGAATTCGGCCGGATGCAGATGACTGGGCGGGGTGTTGACCAGATCCCGCGCGGTGGCCACCGCCGAGGCGATCGCCACGGCCCGGGACGCCCGGGACCGGGCGCCGCGGGCGGTGCTCAGCGCGGTGATCCGCGCCAGCGGCGGATCCTTGGGCGCGGTCTTGGCGCTGCGGAACTCGTGCAGCTGGTAGGCGCCCAGGATCAGTCCCTCGACCGCCGCCTCCAGGTGCAGTTCGGACAGTGTGGTCAGCACCGCCGCCACGCCGTTGAGCGAACGTGCCGCGACCCCCGCGGCCCGGCGGATCGTCTCGGCAGGCCACTCGTCGCGGGGGGCGCCCAGGCCGACGGCCAGGACGCTGGCCACCGGAAGGGAGGGCACCGTGAGCCGGGTGAGTTGCTCGACGCCACCCTTGGCGCCGAGTGCGCGCAACGACACCTCGATCTCGCCGATCGCCTCGGCGTCGAGGAACGGGCCGCCGACGACGACCGGCGAACCGTCGTCCCCGGCGACGACCGGAACGATCAGCACCGCTGCCGAGGACCGCTTCGGCAGCGTGGCGGCGACGGTGACGGTGGGGGCCTGATAACCGGGTTGGGTGCTCACCAGCGACACCCTAGTGCGGCGGGGGGTTTAGGGTTGAGCGGCGTGACCGACGACGAACTCTTCCACGGCCCCCTCGAGAGCCGCCATCGCGACCTCGGCGCCACCTTCGCTCCGTTCGGCGGTTGGTCGATGCCGGTCGCCTACGCGGGCACCGTAGGCGAGCACAATGCCACCCGGGAGGCCGTCGGTCTGTTCGACGTCAGCCACCTCGGCAAGGCACTGGTGGCCGGTCCGGGTGCGGCCGAGTTCGTCAACTCCGCGCTCACCAACGACCTGGCCCGCATCGGACCCGGCAAGGCCCAGTACACGTTGTGCTGCGCCGCGGACGGCGGGGTGATCGACGACCTGATCGCCTACTACGTCAGCGATGACGAGATCTTCCTGGTGCCCAATGCCGCCAATACCGCCGCCGTGGTGACAGCGCTCCAAGAGGTTGCGCCGCAGGGCGTTTCGGTGTCCGATGAGCACCGTTCCTACGCCGTGCTGGCCGTCCAGGGCCCGCGCTCGCCCGAGGTGCTCGACGCGCTGGGCCTGCCGGCGTCGATGGACTACAGGGGGTACGCCGACGCCGACTACGCCGGGGTTCCGGTGCGGGTGTGCCGGACCGGCTACACCGGCGAGCACGGCTACGAACTGCTGCCGCCGTGGGACTCCGCACCCGTGGTCTTCGACGCCCTGGCGGCCGAGGTGCAGGCCCGCGGCGGGCAGCCGGCCGGCCTCGGGGCCCGGGACACCCTGCGCACCGAGATGGGATATCCGCTGCACGGTCACGAGCTGTCGCTGGAGATCTCGCCGCTGCAGGCCCGTTGTGGGTGGGCAGTCGGCTGGTCCAAGGACGCCTTCTGGGGCCGTGACGCACTGCTGGCGGAGAAGGCCACCGGCCCCCGCCGGCTGCTGCGCGGGTTGCGAGCAGTCGGCCGGGGTGTGCCCCGGGCCGGGATGACCGTGCTGCGCGACGGGGCCCCGGTTGGTCACACCACCTCGGGGACTTTTTCCCCGACCCTGAACGCCGGAATCGCACTGGCGCTCATCGACGCCGACGCCGACCTGCCCGACGGCGCCACGATCAGCGTCGACGTCCGCGGCCGGGTGTTGGAATGCGAGCTGGTCAAGCCGCCGTTCGTCGACGTCAAGACCCGATAGGGCGGTTATAGACTCGTGCCCATGTCCACGACCCCGCTGGAGTTCACCGTCGAGCGCACCGCGGCGCCGGT
>SYAB01000011.1 GCA_005787665.1 Actinomycetota bacterium | reverse complement strand
GCCGCCGCGTAGACATAGGCGGCCAGACAGCGAGCGGAGGCCGAGCGCACCAGCAGCGTGCGGTCCTCGGCCCGGCCGACGGTGATCGGGCTACCGGACAGGTTGGCCAGCACCGTCGCCCCGGCCAGCGCAGCCAGTGCGCTGGGGGGCACCGGGACGAACATGTCCTCGCAGATTTCGACGTGCAACACCAGTCCGGGGACGTCCTCGGCGTCGAACAACAGGTCCGGGCCGAACGGGACGTCCCGGCCCAGCAAGCGGATCGTGCCGGTGAGATCGTCGCCGGCGGCCATCTGACGGCGCTCGTAGAACTCCCGGTAGGTCGGCAGGTAGGACTTCACCGCGACACCGAGCACGACGCCACGGTGGATCACCACCGCGGTGTTGTAGAGGCGGTGCAGGTGACGCAGTGGTGCGCCCACCACCAGGACCGGCGACAGGCCCGCGGATTCGGCGACCACATCGGCCAACGCCGCCTCGACGGCGTCGAGCAGGGTGTCCTGCAGCAGAATGTCCTCGAGGGAGTAGCCGGACAGGGTCAGCTCGGGAAAGACGGCCACGGCCACCCCGTCGTCGTGGCAGGCCCGGGCGATCCGCAGCACTGACGCGGCGTTGGCGGCGGGGTCGGCCAGCACCGTGCGGTGGGTGCAGGCAGCAACCCGGGCGAAACCGCGGGCGTAGGCGGAGAAAAAGTCCACGGCACCATCTTCCCCGGCGGGATCGTCCTGCAGCAAACGGGTGGGTGCGGCCCCGGCCTCAGTACCCTGGGCCGTGTGGACGCACCGGAACTCGTCGCGCTGCTGAGAGGCCGTCGTATCGCGGTGCTCACCGGGGCGGGGGTTTCCACCGACTCGGGCATCCCCGACTACCGCGGACCGGACTCCCCGCCGGCCAATCCCATGACGATCCGGCAGTTCGTCACCAGCCGTGAGTACCGCCAGCGCTACTGGGCGCGCAACCACCTCGGGTGGCGGCATATGGCATCGCGGCAGCCTAACGCCGGCCACCGTGCGCTGGCCGAACTGGAGCGCGCCGGGGTGGTCACCGGGCTGATCACCCAGAACGTCGACATGCTGCACACCAAGGCCGGCAGCACCCGGGTGATCAACCTGCACGGCACCTACGCCCAGGTGGTGTGCCTGGATTGCGGCCACACCTGTACCCGGGCCGCACTGGCGGAGCGACTGGAGTCGGTCAATCCCGGCTTCACCGAGCGCGCCGGGAAACCGGGCAGCATGGCGGTCGCACCCGACGCCGACGCGACGGTGACCGACACCACATCATTCGTCTTCGTCGACTGCCCGGCCTGCGGCGGGATACTCAAGCCCGATATCGTGTACTTCGGCGAGTCAGTGGCAAAAGCGGTTGTCGAGCAAGCTTTTTCGCTCGTCGATGACTCCGACGCCCTGCTGGTGGCGGGCTCGTCGCTGACCGTGTTCTCCGGTTACCGCTTCGTCCGGCATGCCGCCGCAAACGGCACCCCCGTCGCGATCATCAACCGCGGGCCGACCAGGGGCGACGGCCTGGCGACGGTGAAGGTCGAGGCCGGCTGTTCGGCGATGCTGGCGCTGCTGGCCGACGAACTCATCACGCGTCCTCGCGTCGGCGAACGCTGCAGCTGACCGGCTCTAGTTCGGCGGTGGTGGTTGTGGCTGAAAAGGTTCGTACCACCACCAGTCGGCGCGTTCCCCGGTGGGCCCGGGACAGGGGGGCACATCGGGCGGCGGGCCATGGGGTTCCCGCGCGATCGACCCCGCGGTGAGCTCGCGATCAGCGCTGTCGCTGACCACCAGACGATCAGCGGGCCCGGCGATGGTGATCAGCCCGCGGTGATGCAACCGGTGGTGGTACGGACAGAGCAGAACCAGGTTGGCCAAGTCGGTGGGTCCGCCGTCCTCCCAATGCCGAAGGTGATGAGCGTGCAGTCCGCGGGTCGCACCACAACCCGGCACCACACAACTGCGGTCGCGATGCTCCAGCACCCGGCGCAGCCGCCGGCTGACCGTGCGGGTCACCCGCCCCGACCCGATCACCTGACCGGCGCGTTCGAACCAGACTTCACAGGTGGCGTCACAGCTCAGGTAGCGGCGGTCGGCATCGGTGAGCAGCGGTCCCAGATGCAATGCGCCGGTGCGCTTTTCGATGTCGACGTGTACCACGACGGTGGTGACCTGCCCGTGCGGGCGCCGGGACGCCTCGACGTCCCAGCCCGCCTCGACCAGTGCCATGAACGCATCGATGGTGCCCGGCATCGGCGCCCGTCGATCCGAGGCGGCGTGATCGTCCCCGTCATCATCCTCGTGATCGTGCTTCCAATCGGTGACCAGCGCATCCAGATGGGACCTCAGCGCCGCATCGAACACCGCCGCCTCATCATGACCAAGGGTGATCTTCCACTTCGTGAAACCCTCACCGGACGTCTTGACGATCGAACGCGCCGGCGCAGAAACAGGATCCGGCTCCGGTCGCGGCTCCAGACGCACCGCGGTGCGCAACTGACTGACCGTCGCCACCGAGGCCAACGCCGCGTAATGCTCATCGGAACCCTGCCCGGCCCCCGCCGCGATCACCCCGACCTGATCCAACGACAACCGGCCCTCCCGCAGCCCCCGCACACACCGGGGAAACTCCCCCAACCGGTGCGCAACCGCGGCGATCGCATGAGCATTCGCCGATGACGAACCAAGCTTCCAGGCCACCAACGCCGCCACCGACCGCGCACCCGTGGCACCGCACAACTCGTCGCGATCCATCTCCGCCACGATCTCCACGATGCGCCCGTCGATCGCATTGCGCTGACCCGCGAGCTCCGCCAACTCCCCGAACAGCACCTCAAGGCGCTCGGTTGGCGACGCGATTACGGACATGACCCCATCATCGCAACGCAGTCCGACACTTTGGAGCGCCGCGATCGGGTGCCTTAGGGTCGGGCTCAGGCTCGACGAAGGAGAAGCCCATGGAGTCCCTCGGTTCTGTGGCGGCCGCGCTGGCGGTCGGTATCGGCCAGACGGTGCTCAAACCGGTCCGTCCCGAGCCCGGCCCGGCGACCGCGCGCTGGGGCGTCGGCGTCGGGGAGCTCGCCGCCCGTCTGCCGAAACTGCCCGGCATCCTGCGCGGGCCGGCCCGTCGGCTCAACCGGTTCGGTTCGGTGATCGTCAGTCCCGACGGGATCGAGTTCGACGGCGAGGAGGTGGCCTGGACGAAGGTCAGCGAGATCCGGACCCGTCGGCTGATCGGCTATCTGTTCACCGACGCGATCACCACCCAGGTGGACCGGCTTCCGCTGTGGTGGTTTCCGGGCCGGGGGCTTGTGCTGAGCGGCCTGACCCAGGCGGCGCTGACCACGGTGGCGGTCGTCGCCGACCTGAAGCTCGATGAAGGCGTCTTCACCGTCTACATCCCCGCAGAGGTGGAGTACCAGGGGCTACTGCGACGCAAGGAGATGGCGGCCGGTCTACCCGCGGCGCTGGTGTTGGCCGACCCCGGTGTTCGTGATGTCGTCGAGGCGACGGCCGCGGCGCACGGTGTGCCGGTCCGGCTGGCCGATGACGACGCCCTGGAGACGGCTGCCCGCCGCGCCGCCGTGATCAAGTCAGTCCTGGGCAGTGTCGGGGGGGCTTTCTTCCTCACACCGGTCCGGGGGTAGCCCACCTTCAGGTGGGCACCAGATCGTCGGCATGCACCGCCGGACGGCGCAATTCCGGCGCCAAGTCCGACGTGGACCGACCGATCATCGTCAGCAGTTCGGCGGCGTCGTAGGCCACCACGCCGCGGCCCACCATCTCCCCCGCCGGCCCGTGCAGTTCGACCACGTCGCCCCCGTAGAACCGGCCGTCGAGCGCGGTGATGCCGGCCGGCAGCAGCGAGCGCCGCTGCCGCACCACCGCCTGCACCGCTCCGGTGTCCAGCGTCAGCACCCCGGCCGATTCGGCGGCGTAGCGCACCCAGAACCGGCGGGCCGACATACGATCCGGGCGCGGGGCGAACACGGTGCCCACAGAGGCGTCGCCGAGGGCTGCGGCGGCGTCGGTGGCAGCGGCAAGCAGCACCGGCACGCCGGCGTCGGCGGCCAGCAACGCCGACGACAGTTTGGAGGCCATTCCTCCGGTGCCCAGGCGGCTGCCCTGACCGGCCACCACCCCGGCCAGGTCGGCGGGTCCGGTCACCTCCGGGATGAACCGCGCGTCCTGCTTGCGGGGATCGGCGTCATACAGTCCGTCGATATCGGACAGCAGCACCAGCGCATCGGCCCCCACCAGGTGAGCTACCAGAGCCGAGAGCCGGTCGTTGTCGCCGAACCGGATCTCGTTGGTGGCCACTGT
>SYAB01000085.1 GCA_005787665.1 Actinomycetota bacterium | reverse complement strand
CCTACGACCCTAACGCGGATATCTCGATTCTCGACGTACCCAACCTTCCGTTACAGCCCCTGCAGTTCGCCGAGGAGCCGGCCAAGACCGGAACCGACGCGGTGGTGCTGGGGTTCCCGGGCGGCGGGGACTTTGTTGCCAGCCCGGCGCGAGTCCGCGAGATCATCGAACTGAGCGGTCCCGACATCTATAAGACGACTACGGTCAACCGTGAGGTCTACACCATCAGAGGGCTTGTGCGACAGGGGAATTCCGGCGGTCCGATGATCAATCGGGGCGGCCAGGTGATCGGTGTGGTCTTTGGCGCTGCGGTGGACGATAACGACACCGGCTTTGTGATGACGACCAATGAGGTGTCGCGTCAGCTGGCCAAGATCGGTAACACCGCCAAGGTACCCACCGGGGCCTGCGTCAACAACTGAGAAAGCGGGCGAGGTGACCGTTGACCTCCTCGGGAGCTTCCTCGTGGGCGTAGTGACCCACCGCCGGCACGGCGATGAAACGCCCACGGGGAGCGTAGCGGCGGCTACGTTCGACCGGGTCTGCCAGAACGTAGGGGTCGTTCTTTCCCCGCAGATGTAGCAGGGGGATGTCGAGTTGACGGTTCATCAGCTTCATGAAGCGCCGGCCCTCGTTGCGAAACTGACTGCGCACCGCCCAGCGCTGGTACTCGAGCGCCGAATGGGCGGCTGACGGTATCCGGATCGCCTGGCGTACATGCACCATGGTCTCGGAGAAGTCCGCAGAGGCCTGCCACCGGCTGCTGGCCCGGCTTCGGACCAGGATCTCCAACTCCGCGGCGTCGTTGCGGGTGAGCGCCCGCTCCGGCAGCAACGGAACCTGGTAGCGCAACAGTGTCGGCAGCAGTGCACGGCCCTGATCACGACGCGTCAGTGCTGAGGTTCGCAGCGCCCAGGGGTGCGGCGAGCTGACGAGGGCGATCGCCCGGACCACCCGCGAGTGCAGTACCGCGGTGGCCCAACACACCAGGCCGCCGTCGGCGTGGCCGACCAGGACGGCGGAGGTGTGGCCCAGCGCACGGACCAGTCCGGCGGTGTCGCCGGCCAGCGTCCATCCGTCATAGCCCCGGGGTGGCTTGTCGGTGCCGCCGTAACCGCGCAGGTCGACGGCCACCACCCGGGCGTCCGGAAGCCCGCGCAACTGGTGGCGCCACGACCACCAGAACGAGCCGAAGCCGTGCATCATCAGCACCAGGGGCCGCGCGGTGGGCGGGATCTCCTCGTCGGAATCGGGTACCGCCTCGACGCACTGGAACCGGATTCCGTTGGCATGGACGTCGAGGTGGCGCCAGGGTCCCGCGATGCGGGTGATGGACGGGTCCGGCCGGCCCATCACCAACCCGAGGGGTCGCTGGGTGCGGGTTCGGGTGTGGAGGCGGTCGGGACGGCGGGCGCGGTGCCGCCGATGGCCTTGGTGAGACCCGGAGTCAGCGCCGCGGTGGTCTCCTTGACCGACGCGATGGTCTGCTGCGGTCCTCGGATCCGGCGCACCTTCAGATAACCCAACAGCGCGAACACGGCGGTGACCACCAGCATCAGGATGAACACGACCAGGAAGGCGGCCCAGCGCCACAGCCAGTTGTCGAGCAGTTCGGCGAGGAAGAAGAACATGAAGAAGGTCGAGTAGAGCAGCACGACCAGGGCGAGAATGAAGAAGACGCTCCCGGTGAGCCCCTTCTTGACGTCACGGGTGATCTCGGCTTTGGCCAGTTCCACTTCAGCGCGTACCAAGGTCGAGACCTGGGTCGTCGCGTCCTTGACCAGTTCGCCGATGGACGGATCGGGTGCCAGTGCGTGCGGATCCACCAGTGGGATCGAGGTCACTGTCGTGGGTACCCCGTTCTTGCGGTCCCGAGTGCTCACGGCGGTCCTCCAACGGTCGGTGGGTCGGGCATTTATGGTGCCACGTCGGACTCGCGCGCGGGTACCGGTCGCGCTGTTACGCAAGTTATGAATGAGGCCACGTTAGACTTAAGGGACGGGTGGGATTGCCGATGGAGGGTGTCATGGTCACCGCACTGAATGTGCGCCGCACGGCAGGCGCCGTGGCTCTTGCCGGCGCCGCGCTGCTGCCGTCGCCTGCCGTCGCCGTCGCCGCAGATCCGGTGCGGATCGGCGGCGGCGCCGGAATCGTCGTCGATACCGACACCTACTGCACGCTCACAGCCATCGGCAAGGACCGGACCGGGGCGCTGATCGGTTTCACCTCCGCCCATTGCGGCGGCCCGGGGGCCCAGGTTTCGGCTGAGGGCGCCACCGACCGCGGCGTGATCGGAACCATGGTGGCCGGCAACGACGGACTGGACTACGCGGTCATTCGCTTCGATCCGGCCAAGGTGGATCCGGTCTCGAACTGGAACGGATTCCGGATCGACGGTATCGGCCCGGACCCGACGTTCGGCCAGGTCGCCTGCAAGCTCGGCCGGACGACCGGTTACTCCTGCGGGGTGACGTGGGGGCCCGGCGAGGACCCCGGCACCATCGTCAACCAGGTGTGCGGCCAGCCGGGCGACTCGGGTGCGCCGGTGACGGTCAACAACAAGCTGGTCGGCATGATCCATGGCGCCTTCACCGAGGGTCTGCCCACCTGCGTCATCAAGTACATCCCGTTGCACACCCCGGCGGTCACCATGTCGATCAATGCGATCCTGGCCGACCTGGCCGCCAAGGACCGTCCCGGGGCCGGCTTCGTTCCGACCTCTACCCCGGCCCCCGGCCCCGCGCCGTTCTCCCGCTAGTTGGCTTTGCTGGCCCGGATCGCCTGGAACACCGTCGGGTCGAGCAGTGTCGAGGTGTCGCCGAGTTCGCGTCCCTCGGCGACATCGCGCAGCAGCCGACGCATGATTTTGCCGCTGCGGGTCTTCGGCAACTCGGGAACGACGTGGATCTCCCGCGGCTTTGCGATCGGCGAGATCTCCCGCGCCACCTCGGCGCGCAATTCGTCGACCATCTCCCCGGTGGTCATATCGGCGTGGTGCTCCTTGAGGATGACGAACGCGCAGATCGCCTGACCGGTCTGTTCATCGGAGGCGCCCACGACCGCCGCCTCGGCCACGCCGGCGTGGCCCACCAACGCCGACTCCACCTCAGCGGTCGAGATCCGGTGGCCCGAGACGTTCATCACGTCGTCGATGCGGCCGAGCACCCAGACCTCGCCGTCGCTGCCGTAACGCGCGCCGTCACCGGCGAAATACCAACCCTGCTCGGCGAACCGCGACCAGTAGGTCTCCCGGTAACGCTCCGGGTCACCCCAGATGCCGCGCAGCATCGACGGCCACGGTTTGTCCAGAACCAGGTAGCCGGTGACCTGTTCGCCGTGCTCAGTGGCGGGTGCAAGTTCGACCCCGCTGTCGTCGACGATCTTGGCCGAGATGCCGGGCAGTGGTCGCATCGCCGATCCCGGCTTGCAGGTGGTGACACCCGG
>SYAB01000084.1 GCA_005787665.1 Actinomycetota bacterium | reverse complement strand
TACGACCCGCGCGCCCGCATCGTCAAGGAACAGGCCGACAAGATCCTCGGCAAGCTCGGCGGGGACGACGAACTGCTCGACATCGCCAAGTCCCTCGAAGAGGTCGCGCTGACCGACGACTACTTCGTCGAGCGTCGGCTCTACCCCAACGTCGACTTCTACACCGGTGTGATCTACCGGGCGATGGGTTTCCCGACCCGGATGTTCACCGTGCTCTTCGCGCTCGGCCGGCTGCCCGGCTGGATCGCGCACTGGCGCGAGATGCACGAGGAACCCAACAAGATCGGCCGGCCCCGCCAGATTTACACCGGTTACGGCGAACGCGACTACGCCGACCTCGCCGGCCGCTGATCCGCTCCCGCACGAGGCCGTTGTGGCCGCCGCCGACGATCACGACATCGCCACCTCGGGACGGGGCGCCGGAGTAATCTGGGGCCATGCCTGAGCGTAGACAGCCCGGCGCGGCTACGGTGGGCCCGTGACTAAACCCGAAATCGACTTCCCCGGCGGCCCCCCGCCGGCAGATCTGGTCATCACCGACGTGATCGTCGGGGACGGCCCGGAGGCCAAGCCCGGCGACGTCGTCGACGTCCACTACGTGGGCGTCGAGTACGACTCCGGCGAGGAGTTCGACAGTTCCTGGAACCGCGGGGAATCCATCTCGTTCCCGCTGCGCGGCCTGATCCAAGGGTGGCAGGACGGTATCCCCGGGATGCGGGTGGGCGGGCGCCGCCAACTGGTCATCCCGCCCGAGTCCGCCTACGGTCCGGCCGGAGGCGGTCACCGGCTCTCGGGCAAGACGCTGATCTTCGTGATCGACCTGCTCGGCGTGGGCTGAGATGCAGCAAATTTCCGGATCGGCCGGATCTGACCCCAACCCCGGCAAAACCCTCGGATTCGCTTCCCAGGTGTCGTATGTTGCAGCGGTTCGAGTAAACGACGCGCCAGTTGATGGCGGAGGAGGGAACCGATGACGGGTTCCGGCGACGCGCGGGTGAGCGCGACGGCAACCGAGTGGCGGACAGAGTCGCGGTACTACCGGCGGTCGCCCGGATGGGGTTGGCTGTTGGGTCTGCTGCTCATACCGCTGCTGTTCGGGTGGCTGGGCTGGGGTGCGCTCAAGCCCAAGGTGAACGTCAACGCGCCGGACGTGAGCGTCAGCGCGCCGAACGTGTCGATGCCGGCCCTGAACTTCTCGCCGCTGTCCATCCTGCGCAACGGCAACGATTTCACCCTCTCGGGCATCCTGCCCGACCTGTCGGTGAAGAACAGCCTGCTCGCCGCCCTCAAGTCTGCGCTCGGTCCGGCGGTCAACCTCATCGACAAGATCGACATCGCTGCCGGCGCGACCGCACCCGACTTCGGCGGTCTGAGCGCTCTGCTCAAGGCGGCGACAGACGTCCCGGACTTCCAGTTCACGGTGGAGGGCAACACCATGACCCTCAACGGGACCGCGCCGTCGGAGGACGTCCGGGCGGCCATCGAGGCCGCCGCGAAAGCGGGCTGGCCGAACGTCCAGATCATCAACAACATCACCATCACCGGTGCGGCACCCTCGTGCGACAACCTGCAGGCCAACATCGATGCCGACCTCGCCGTGCCGATTAAATTCGAGACCGGCAGCGACCGGTTGAACGCGGGCGAGGAACAGCGGTTGTCGAATGTCGCCACGGCGGTCAAGGCCTGCCCGGCGGTGAAACTGACCGTGATCGGCCACACCGACAACACCGGTACCGACGCGATCAACGACCCGCTCAGCGAGAGCCGGGCCAAGTCCGTCGCCGCCTACCTGGCGTCGCAGGGCATCCCGGCCGACGTGATCGCCAGCAAGGGCGCCGGGTCCTCCGAGCCGGTCGCCAGCAATGACACCGAGGCCGGACGGGCCCAGAACCGCCGCACCGACATCAAAGTGAGCTAGGGGATATCGAGATGGGTTTCATAGCGCAGTGGTTGTGGTACCTGCTGGCTTTTCTGGTCGGCTCGGCGGTGGCCTGGGTGATCACCGTTTCGACCATCAGCCGGACCAGTAGGGAAGAGGCGATCGCCGACCTTCCGGCCGGGTCGCGTGAGATTGGAGCGCGCTGATGCACGACGTGAACTGGTGGTTGATGACGCTGGCCTTCGTGATGGGCCTGTTGCTGACCTTTGCCATGATGATCCGCAAGGTCACCCGGGAGGTCCCGGTCACCCATTCGGTGTCGGCATCGGTCAAGGCTCCGCAGGTGGGCAAGGTCGACCTTAAGGCCGACCTCGGCAAGGTGGCCGGGACGGTCACTGCCGCCGGAGCGGCTGCGGCCGCGGGTGTGTCGGCGAAGCTGTCCGACGCAGCCGACAAGGTCGGCGACACCGCCGACAAGGTGATCGACGCCGTCGGCGGCACGATCGACGAGGCCAGCGACGCCTGGGATGCGACCGCCCGCAAGGCCGGCGATGCCCTGGACACCGCCTCCGCCAAGGCGGAGGTCACGTTGGATGCCGCCGCCGCCAAGGCGGACGCCAAGCTCGACGCGGTCGGCGCCAAGCTGGACGCCGCCGGGGCCAAGGTGGACGCGAAGCTTGATGCGGCGGATGCCAAGCTGGCCGCGGGTGCCGCCAAGGTGGACGCGAAGCTTGATGCGGCCGATGCCAAGCTGGCGGCGGGTGCTGCCAAGGTGGACGCCAAGCTGGACGCGGCGGACGCCAAGATAGACGCCAAACTGGACGCGGCCGATGCCAAGCTGGCGGCGGGTGCTGCCAAGGTGGACGCGAAGATGGACGCGGTATCGGGCACGATCGCGGCCAAATTCGCGGCGATCGAGGATGTCCCGGCCGGCCCGTACGGCCCGGGCTCGGCCAAGGCCAATGCCGACGGCACCGGCCCGGCCGGCTGGACCATCAAGGGCAATGCCGACTCGATGCTCTACCACACCACCGAAAGCCGTTGGTACTCACAGACCATCGCCGAGGTGTGGTTCGCCGACGAGGAGTCCGCCCGCAAAGCCGGCTTCCTGCGCTGGGACTCCGACAAGGGGGGCAGCGGCGGTGCCGCCATCGCCGCCGTCGCCGACGTGCCGGCCGGTCCCTACGGAAAGGGCTCCGCCGCCCCCGGCTCCGGTGGGAGTGGACCCGCGGGCTGGCTGATCAAGGGCAACGCCGACTCGATGCTCTTCCACGGGCCCGACAGCCCCGCCTACGAGCAGACGATCGCCGAGGTGTGGTTCTTCGACGAGGCCACCGCGCGGGCGGCCGGCTTCGACAAGTGGGACAAGAACTTCACCTGAGACCGCGCGCTACCGCGGGCCCCGTTTTAGTGGGGTGGCGGGAGGCGCAGCACCAACCGGGCGCCCCCCAAAGGGCTGTCTTCCAACGACGCTGTGCCACCGTGGATTTCGGCTTGCTGGGCCACCAAGGCCAGGCCCAGTCCCGACCCCGACCGGGATGCGGTGCTGCCGCGGGCGAAACGCTCGAAGACCGACTGGCGCTCGGTGTGCGGAACCCCGCTGCCGTTGTCATCGACGGCGATCTCGACCCCGGCTCGGGACGTGACGGCCGACAGGTGTACCCGGGTCGCCCCGCCATGCTTGACCGCATTGGCGATCGCGTTGTCCACCGTCAGACGCAGACCCGCGGGTAAGCCGATGATGATGCATGTGGGCGAGGGGGCCAGTGTCACCTCGAGGCCCGGGAACACCCGCATCGCGTCGTGAGCCGCCCGGTCGAGCAGTTCGGTGATGTCCACCGGGACCTGATCGGCGGCGGTGGACAGTTCGCCCTGAGCCAGCCGCTCCAGTGCGCCCAGAGTCGATTCGATCCGGCTCTGCGTCCGTATCACGTCGCCGAGCACCTCTTTGCGCTGTTCGGGGGGCAGTTCCAAGGTGGACAGCACCTCGAGATTGGTCCGCATCGCAGTGAGTGGGGTGCGCAGTTCGTGCGCGGACACCGCGGCGAAGTCCCGAGCCGAGGTCAGTGCGGCGCGGGTTCGGTCCTGTTCGGTCCAGATCCGCTCCAGCAGGCCGTTGAGCGCCTCGCCGATCTCGACGGCCTCGCTGGCTCCGCTGACGTCGATCTCCGGTGCGCCACCGCCGGCGTCGATCTGCCGGGTCTGCTGGGCCAGCCGGCGCAGCGGGCGCACCGCGAACGCGGCCAGCAACCAGCCCAGCAGGGCGGCCGCGCCGACGGCGAAGATACAGATCACCAGGACCCGGCGATGCAGGTTCTTGGTGTCGGCGACGGTGTCGTCGTAGGTGGCGCCGACCTGCAGCATGGTCGGCGGCTCGGGGTAGGGGATTTCGACCGTGCGGACCCGGTAGCGCACTCCGTCCACCTCGGTGGTGGCGTAGTCGCTGTCGAGTTCGGGCAGCACCACCCCGGAGTTCGATCGCACCTCGTCGCCGCGGTGCACGGTGATCACCACATCGCGGACGTTGGGGTTCAGCGGGATCTGATCCAGCCCGCGCGGCACGAAGGGGACCGCGAAGCCGGCGGCTTCGTCGAGGCGACGATCGAGGCGTTCCAGGCGGTCGTTGGTGATGCCGATCCAGACGATGGTGCCGACGATCGTCACGACGATCGCGGCGCCGATCGCGGTTGCGAACGCCACCCGGGTTCGCAGGGAGGGGGTTCGGCGGAAGAAGCGCGACAGCAGCACCGGGTCACCCGGTCACTGGGTACGCAGCACGAAGCCCACCCCACGCACGGTGTGCAGCAGTCGGGGCGCACCGCCGGCCTCGAGCTTGCGGCGCAGATAGCCGATGAACACGTCCACCACGTTGGTGTCGGCGGCGAAGTCGTAACCCCACACCAGTTCCAGCAGCTGCGCCCGGCTCAGGACCGCGGTCTTGTGCTCGGCGAGAACCGCGAGCAGGTCGAACTCGCGTTTGGTCAGATCGACGTCCACGCCGTTGACCCGGGCACGGCGCCCGGGGATGTCGACCTCCAGCGCCCCGACCTGAATGGTCTCCGAGGAGAATGTCGCCGTCGCACCGCGGCGGCGCAGCAGGGCCTTGACCCGGGCCACCAGTTCGGCCAACACGAAGGGCTTCACGAGGTAGTCGTCGGCGCCCGCCTCGAGGCCGGCCACCCGGTCGTCGACGGAGCTTCGGGCCGACAGCACACACACCGGCACGTCGTTGTCCATCGCGCGCAGAGCGGTCACCACGCTGACCCCGTCCAGCACCGGCATGTTGATATCGAGCACGATCGCGTCGGGACGGTGCTCGGTGGCGCTGCGCAGCGCCTCGGCGCCGTCGACTGCGGTCGCGACCTCGAATCCGGACAGCCGCAGCCCGCGCTCCAGCGAGGCGAGCACGTCGGGGTCGTCATCGACGACCAGCACGCGCGGAGAGGCAGAGCCGCTGTCCATTCCCCCATAGTGCCGGATCGGCGTGCCGGCGGCGGGGAGGCTTGGCCGTGCAATGATCTGACCCGGAGGAGGTCGTCGGCGTTGTGACCAAGGTGAGCGCCGCGGTACCGCGGCCGGAGCCCGTGATCGCATCGCGTCCCCGCCGCGTCCGGACGGCCTCCGACCTGCTGCGACTCCTGCCCTACCTGATGCCCTATCGGACCCGGTGGATCGCCATGGTGATCGTTGCGCTGGCCAGCCTGGGGGCCACCGTGGCGATCCCGCTGATGACCCGGGCGGTGATCGACGGTCCGGTGCGCCAGCGCGACCCGCACGGACTGTGGATCCTGGGTTCGGCGGCGGTGGCGGTCGGAATCGTCGAGGCGGCGCTGTGGTTCATCCGCCGGTGGCTGGTGGCCCGGGCCACCATGGGTGTGGAGGCCGACATCCGCAAGGACCTCTACGCCCGGCTGCAGATCCTGCCGATGTCCTTCCACGGACGCTGGCAGTCCGGGCAGTTGCTGTCGCGGATCATGAACGACCTGAGCACGATTCGCCGGTTACTGTCCTTCGGGTTGATCTTCCTGATGCTCAACGTCGCGCAGATCGTCGTCATCACGGTCATCCTGCTCGCGATGTACTGGCCGCTCGGGACGATCGTGGCGGTCTCGGTCCTGCCGATCACCGTCACCATGGTGCGTTTCGAGCGGACGTTCACCGCGTTGTCGCGCCGAGCCCAGGACGAGGCCGGTCACGTGGCGACCGTCGTCGAGGAATCGGCGTTGGGACTGCGGGTGGTGAAGTCCTTCGGCCGGGAGGACTACGTCTACGACCGATTCGATGAGCAGGCGACGACGCTCTACCGGACCCAGGTCCGCAAGGTGGCGGTCTCGGCGCGGTTCTGGACACTGCTCGGGGCCATCCCCAACGTCACCCTGATCGTCGTCCTGGGCTTCGGCGCCGTAGCCGCCGGCCGGGGTCTGGTCACCCTGGGCACACTGGTGGCCTTCATCACCATGATGCTGTCGCTGGTCTGGCCGATCGCATCCCTGGGTTTCCTGCTGTCGATGACGCAGGAGGCGATGACCGCGGCCAACCGGATCGCCGAGGTCTTCGACGAGCCGCTGGAGATCACCGACGGCCCGATCCGGGAGGCGCCGCGCGGAGGCCGCCTGGAACTCGACGACGTCGGCTTCCGCTTCCCCGGCAGCCAGACCTGGACGCTGCGACACGTCAGTCTCATCGTCGAACCGGGACAGACTCTGGCGCTGGTGGGTGCGACCGGCTCGGGCAAGTCGGTGTTGGCCGCTTTGCTGCCCCGGCTCTACGACGTGACGGAGGGGGCGATCCGCCTTGACGGCGTCGACATCCGCGATCTGTCCCTGGCGGCGCTGCGGACCTCGGTTGCCGTGGCCTTCGAGGACCCGACCCTGTTCTCCATGTCGGTGGCCGAGAACCTGCGTCTGGGCCGGCCCGATGCCGATGAGCGTGCCGTGCAGCGGGCCCTGTCGGTGGCGGCCGCGCAGTTCGTCGCCGACCTGCCCTTCGGACTGCAGACCCGCATCGGCGAGCAGGGGATGAGCCTGTCGGGTGGCCAGCGTCAACGGCTGGCGCTGGCCCGAGCCATCCTCGCCGATCCCAGTGTGCTGGTGCTCGATGACACCCTGTCGGCCCTGGACGTCCACACCGAGGAGGCCGTCACCGCCGCGTTGCGCCGGGTGCTGGCGTCGGTCACCGGAATCGTTGTGGCACATCGCGCTTCGACCATCCAGCTGGCCGACAAGGTTGCGTTGCTGGACACCGTGGACGGCGCGGGGACTATCACCCATGTGGGCACCCACGAGGAACTGCTGGCGCGGGTTCCGCGCTACCGATATCTGCTGGCCGCCGACGACGAACTCGACGACGGCTGCGAACCCCGGCCGCAATGGGAGGACGACACCGAACGGCGTCGACTCGACCACCTGCGCGAGGAGTCCGCCGAGCAGCAGGCGGCAGCCCGGCCGCCGGCCGGTGATGCGGTTTGGAAGGTAGGCCCGCCGTGAGCGAGTGGCGCGGCCGCTTCGATGAGCCGGTCGATGATCTGCCGGCCGGCGAGCGGGCGCAGTACCGCCGCGCGGCCCGCGCACTCCTGGGTTCGCTGCTACGGCCCTACCGGCTCGTCATCGTCGCGCTGGCCGCCGTGGTGATCGTCGAGAACGCGGCGAAGCTGGCCATCCCACTGTTGGTCAAACGCGGTATCGACCGCGCGATCCCGCCACTGGCGGCCGGCGGGTCAGCGGGCGAGCTGATCATGGTGGTGACCGCGTTGTGCGGTCTGCTGGTGATTCAGGCCGGCGGCCGGCTGGTGTTCCTCAATGCTGCCGGTCGGGTCGGTCAGCGGGTGCTGCTCGAATTGCGCCGCAGGTTGTTTCGGCACTTCGAGCGCCTCGACGTCGCCTTCCATGACCGCTATACCTCGGGCCGGGTGGTCAGCCGATCCACCAACGACATCGACGCCATCGCAGAGATGCTCGACACCGGCTTCGACAGTCTGGTGACGGCGGTGCTGACCATGTTCGGAACGGCCGTTCTGCTGGTGGTGCTCGACGTCCGACTCGGCCTGATCTGTCTGCTCGCCTTCCCGGTGCTGGTCTTCCTGGTGCGCTGGTTCGCCCGGGAGTCGGCCAAGACCTACCGGAGGGTCCGCGAGAGCGCGGCAGCGGTGATCGTTCAGTTCGTCGAGACGATGACCGGCATCAAAGCCGTCCAAGCCTATCGGCGCCAGGCCCGCAATCAGGAGATCTTCGAGGAGGTCGCCGACGACTACCGGGACGTCAACGAAAGGACGTTCCGGCTGCTGGCGATCTTCATGCCCGCGACGAAACTCGTCGGCAACCTCACCACCGGGGCGGTGCTGCTCTACGGCGGGTACCGGGTCATCGGGGAGGAGATGACCATCGGAACACTGACGGCGTTCCTGCTCTATCTACGGATGTTCTTCGAACCGATGCAGGACATCTCGCAGTTCTTCAACACCTTCCAGTCGGCTTCCTCCGCGCTGGAGAAGATCGCCGGCGTTCTCGCCGCGCAATCCGATGTCGAGGACCCTGCCGAGCCGACACCCCTGGCCACCGCCCGCGGCGACATCGCCCTTGCCGACGTTCACTTCGGCTACACGCCCGGCTATCCGGTGCTCTCCGGGATGACGCTGCGGGTGCCCGCCGGACAGACCGTGGCGCTGGTCGGCACCTCCGGCGCGGGCAAGACCACCATCGCCAAACTGATCGCCCGGTTCTACGACCCCGATGCGGGAGCGGTCACCCTCGACGGTATCGACCTTCGGCAGCTCGCCAACGTCGATCTGCGTCGCCACATCGTCCTGGTGACCCAGGAGAACTTCCTCTTCAGCGGAAGTGTCGCCGACAACATCCGCTTCGGGCTTCCGGGGGCCGGCGACGCCGACGTGCGCGCAGCCGCCGTCGCCGTCGGCGCCGACGGATTCATCGCGGAGCTGCCGGACGGCTATGACACCGATGTGGCCACCCGGGGCGGTCGGCTCAGCGCCGGACAACGCCAGCTGATCGCGTTCGCCCGGGCGTTCCTGGCCGACCCCGCCGTGCTCATCCTCGATGAGGCGACCTCGGCACTGGACGTCCCCAGCGAACGCCTGGTGCAGCGGGCTCTTCGCACGGTGCTCGCGGGGCGCACCGCGGTGATCATCGCCCACCGACTGTCCACGGTCGCGATCGCCGACCGGGTGCTGGTGCTGGAGCGCGGCCGCGTGGTGGAGGACGGCGAACCCGCCGCGCTGATCGGCTCCGGCGGCCGGTACGCGGTGCTGCACCGGGCCTGGATCGACTCGCTGGCGTGACGGCCGCCGGATGGGGCCCCTAATGGGATTCGATCGGCGTGGCGTGTCCGCAGGTTCTGCCTGAGTAGCGGGACGCTGATCACTGAGCCGCTGGCCGGTGAGCACTGCTTGCCCCCGGAGTGTGTGTTGGACTCCTAGTCCTAGATCGTGCCCCGGCCGGTTCGGTGAGGTCGCTTGTAGCGCTGATGGGGTGTCGTGCCGTTGTGAGCACTGATCCATTAGGTCGCCGCCGGGTGTCCTCGGGCTCGCCGAAAGTGATAGCGAGGGAACAGGACTGGAGGAGGTGGCATGGATGATCTTCGTCGGCGATGACTGGGCCGAAGACCATCATGACGTGTATCTGATGGATGAGGCCGGTACCCGGCTGGCCTCGCGGCGACTGCCCGAGGGGATGATCGGCATCCGAGCGCTGCACGATTTGATCGCGGCGCACTGCGAGGACCCCGC
>SYAB01000083.1 GCA_005787665.1 Actinomycetota bacterium | reverse complement strand
GTACCCGCCGGCCCGATGCCGAACACGATGGTATTGGAGTCGATAGCATCGACGTAGCGCTTCTGGTTGAGCGTCTTTGGCCGGATGGTCTTTCCGCGCCGGGACAGAATGTCCAGACTCAGCACCTCGGCCGGGGACTCGTTGTCCGACCCGGACACCATCGACACACTGCGGCGCACCGCATCCGGGGTAAGGCTCTGCCCGCCGGCGACGATGGCGATGAGTTCGGAGATGACCCGTTCGGCCAGCGCCACGTCGGCCGCGTCACCGGCCATCGACACGGTGTTGCCGCGCACGTGGACATCGGCCGACAGGCTCTTCTCGAGGGCGCGCAGATTCTCGTCGGCGGAACCCAGAAGGCCCACGACGAGGTCGGGCGGAACAGTCATGCTGCTGCGCACCTGGCTCTGATCAGGGCGAGCAGCGGTCGTCTCGCGGGGCGTCACGTGGTCTTCGAAGCCTGCTCTCTGGGTTTCCGGTCAAACGTGAAGACCCAGTTTACCGCGTTCGGACAAACGCATCGTGGGTCAGCGCGGAGTTCATGAAGTCCCCGAAGTGCAGCCACCTGCCGTCGCGCAACGTGATGATAGCGGCGAGTTCCGACTCCCAGGCGTGCCCGGTGGCCGTCCGCAGGAACTTCTGGTGCCCCCTAACAACCAGGTTGTCGCCATCCGGAATGAACAACCAGGGCCACCGACGTGCACCGGCCGGGACGGCCGGCGTAGATGGCCGTGGCGTTCTCGATGTTGAGCTGCTCGCTCATCGGGCCAGCCGCGCCGGAAGCCACACCTCGTCGGACGGCGCCATCACCGAATCGCGGTCCAGCACGGCGTTGACCGCGGCGTACACCTCCAAGCGGGTCAGCGGCGCATCCAGGCAGAAGTGCAGACCGTGACCGACAGCCATGTGCTGGCCGATGTTGGGCCGATCCAGATCCAGCCTGCCCGGAGCGGGGAACACCGCCGGGTCAGTGGTTAGCCGACCCGAAGAACAGCGCCACCCACTCCCACTTGCGGATCTGGGCGCCGTCGATCTCGACGTCGCGGGTCGCGATCCGAAACAGTCGTTGCGGGCCGGTGAGCCGGGCCACCTCTTCGAGGCCCACGCGGAAGAGGCCGCCCAGGCCCTGCTAGGACGGCAGCGCCCAGCGGGGGGTCAGCACACCGAGGGCGCCGAGGGCCACCGCCGCCGCAGTGGACGTCCGCAGCACCGTCGGCCCCAACCGGACAGTCGTTGCGCCCGCGGCGGTCAGAGCGGCCAGCTCCTCATCGCTGATCCCACCCTCCGGCCCGACCAGCAGCAGGATCCAATCCGCTTGCGCGACTGGCATATCAGCCAGCATTACGTCGGCCGATTCATGCAGCGCGAGCACCACCGCACCGGCACCGACCCGTTGTGTGACGAGCTCGGTCAAAGCCCCCGTCGTGAGCGGGCCGCTGATATCGGGAATCCACGGCCGCCGGGACTGCCGCGCCGCCGACCGGGCCACCGCCCGCCAACGGCGCAGACCCTTCTCGGCGCGGTCGGCGTCCCAGCGGGCCACACACCGGTCGGCCTGCCAGGCGATGACCGCGTCCGCACCGGCCTCGGTGGCGAGTTCGACGGCCAACTCGGAGCGCTCGGATTTCGGGATGGCCTGCACCACCGTCACCGCCGGCCGGGGCCGCGGCACGCTGCGGGCCGCCAGCACCCGCACCGTCAGGCTGCGTTTCCCGGCCGCTTCCACCACACAGTCGGCGACGGCGCCGGCCCCGTCGGAGATGGCCAGGGTCTCGCCGGGACGCAGCCTGCGCACAGAGGCGGCGTGGAAACCCTCGTCGCCGTCCAGGACGCCGATGGCGCCGACCGCCGGGATCGCCTCGGCGTAAAACAGCGTGGCGGCCATCCCGGCAGGCATCCAGGCCGGCTCAGCGACCGGTGAAGGTTTCCCGCAGCCGGCTGAACAGCCCGCCGCCGGCCGCCGTCGCGGCCGTTCGGGTGGATTTCACCGCCGGCTGTTCACCGCTGCGCGACTTCAGCTCGGTGAGCAGTTCCCGCGAGCGGGCGTCGAGTTTGGCGGGCACCATCACCTCGATATGGGCGTGCAGATCGCCGCGCACCTCCGACCGCAGCCGGGGCATACCGTGGCCGCGCAGCGTGGTCACCGCGGCAGGCTGGGTGCCGGGCGCGATGGCGATCTCGATCGGGCCGTCGAGAATCCCGTCGACGGTGACCGTGCAGCCAAGCGCCGCGTCGGTCATCGGCACCGCGATGGTGCAGTGCAGATCGTCGCCGTCGCGGACGAACACCTCGTGGGGCTGCTCGTGGACCTCCACGTACAGATCGCCGGCCGGCCCGCCGCCGGGACCCACCTCACCCTGCGCCGCCAGCCGCACCCGCATCCCGTCGGCCACACCGGCCGGGATCTTCACGCTGATCTCGCGCCGCGCCCGCACCCGGCCGTCACCGCCGCAGCGCTGACAGGGGTTCGGGATCACCTCGCCGACGCCGGCGCAGGTGGGGCAGGCCCGGGTCGTCATGACCTGACCGAGCAGGGAACGCTGGACACTCTGGATCTCGCCGCGGCCGCCGCAGATATCGCAGGTGACCGGCCTGGAGTCGGCGTGGGTGCCCTTGCCCTGGCACAGATCGCACAGCACCGCCGTGTCGACCGTCACCGCCTTGGTGATCCCGGTCGCGCAGTCGGCCAGCGTCAGGCGCATCCGCAGCAGCGAGTCCGACCCCGGCCGGACCCGTCCGATCGGCCCGCGCCCGCCGCCGCCACCGCCGAAGAACGCCTCGAAGACATCGCCGAGACCGCCGAACCCGGCGAACCCGCCGCCGGTGCCCGCGGAGGCCAGCGGGTCTCCGCCAAGGTCGACGATGCGCCGCTTCTCCGGGTCCGACAACACCTCGTAAGCTGCGCTGATCTCCTTGAACCGTTCACCCTCGTCGGGGTTGACGTCGGGATGCAACTCGCGGGCCAGCTTGCGGTAGGCACGCTTGATCTCCGCATCACCGGCGTTCCTGCTCACCCCGAGCAGCCCGTAGTAGTCGCGTGCCACGCCTGACCTCATTCCTGAGCCTCCGCTAGCGCTGGCGTTCAGCCAGCGCGGTGTCCGAGGACCTCGCCGATGTACATCGCAACCGCGGCGACATTGGCCATGGTCCCCGGATAGTCCATCCGGGTGGGACCCACCACACCCATGCCGCCGAAGACCGTGCCGGCATTTCCGTAGGTGGTGGTCACCACCGACGTGCCGGCCATCTGTTCGGCTTCCGTCTCATGGCCGATGCGCACTGTCACCCTACCGGCGTCCTGCTGGGCGGCCAGCAGCCGCAGCACCACCACCTGCTCCTCGAGCGCCTCGAGCACCGAGCGCAGCGAGCCGCCGAAATCGGCGGTGTTGCGGGTGAGATTTGCCGTGCCGCCCATCAGCAGGCGCTCCTCGGTGTGCTCGACCAGAGACTCCAGCAGGACCGTCGCCGAACGGCCGACCGCGTCACCGAGCTTTCCGGTGGTGTTCAGCCGACTGGCCAGATCGGCGACCGCCACCGAGGCGGCGGAGAGCCGCTTACCCTCCAGCGCCTGGCTGAGCAGATCGCGCAACTGGCCCACCTGGTGCTCGTCGATGGTGTCGCCCAGTTCGACGATGCGCTGGTCGACCCGGCCGGAGTCGGTGATGACCACCATCAGCAGTCGGGCCGGCGTGAGGGCCACCACCTCGAGGTGGCGCACCGTCGAGGCCGACAGGGTCGGATACTGCACGACGGCGACCTGCCGGGTCAGCTGTGCGAGCAGCCGAACCGCGCGGCGTAGCACATCGTCGAGGTCGACCCCGGACTCCAGGAACGACTGAATGGCCCGGCGCTCCGGGGACGACAGCGGTTTGACGTCGTGGATGCGGTCGACGAACTCGCGGTAGCCCTTCTCGGTGGGCACCCGGCCGGAACTGGTGTGCGGCTGGGCGATATACCCCTCGGCCTCCAGCACCGCCATGTCGTTGCGCACCGTCGCACTGGAGACCCCGAGGTGGTGGCGTTCGACGAGCGCCTTGGAGCCGATCGGCTCCTTGGTGGCCACGAAGTCCGCGACGATGGCGCGGAGCACCTCGAAACGGCGGTCGTCCGCATTGCCCATCCGGCGCACCTCCTCACGGCGTCCCCGCCATTTTACGGGTCGTGTGCAGCGGGATTGGCAGACGAGTCGATCGAGTGCCACCGGCCGGGCCAGGATCAGTCCAGGGCGATCATCGGCGGGAGGTGACCCTTGCCGTACCCGGGCAGCCACGGCGAGCTGAACAGCCCGCCGTTGGGGCTGCGCGGCACCGGCTTGGC
>SYAB01000082.1 GCA_005787665.1 Actinomycetota bacterium | reverse complement strand
GTAATGCCAGATGCCGAAGTTCGAATCCTTGCGGGTGGGCGGCCAGCCCACCACGCCCAGTTGAGTGGCCGGCAACTGCCATAGCCGCCGGAGATGCCGTTTGGCAACGGCGGCCTCGGCGCTGGCCGCCCGGTTCTTCCACTGCTGGTCCATGGCCGTCAATCCTGCCCTACCAGGCCTGGGACAGGTCAGCCCAGTGTCTGATCCAGGCGTGCATCGCGATCCCGGCGGCGGCGCCGGCGTTGATGCTGCGGGTCGAACCGAATTGGGCGATCGACACCGTGACCGCCGCACCGCGGCGAGCGGCCTCGGAGATGCCCGGCCCCTCCTGGCCGAACACCAGCAGGCAATCCCGCGGCAGGGTGGTCTCCTCGAGTCGCACCGCACCGCCGACGTTGTCGACGGCGACCACGGTGATGCCGGCGCCGCGAGCGAATACCAACAGATCCTCGGTGGTGTCGTGGTGAACGAGTCGCTGATAGCGGTCGGTGACCATCGCGCCGCGGCGGTTCCAGCGCCGTCGACCGACGATGTGCACGGTGTCGACCGCGAAGGCGTTGGCGGTGCGGACCACCGCCCCGATATTGGCGTCATTGCCGAAATTTTCGATCGCCACGTGCAGTCGGTGGCGGCGCCGGTCGATATCGGCGACGATTGCCTCGCGGCGCCAATAGCGATACGCGTCAACGACGTTGCGGGCATCGCCGCGCTCCAGCAGATCGGGGTCGTACCGCGGATCGTCGGGGACCGGTCCAGGCCAGGGCCCGACTCCAGTGGCCGGGGTGGACCACTCGGTGGGGCCGGGCTCTGAGGCCTCAGTCGACATGGCGCAAGGGTAGCGTCGGCCAGATGGAACCCCGCCATGGCGAGGACGCGGAGTCGGCGCTGGTCCGCTTTCCGCGGGTGAGCCTGGAGCCCGGTCCCGGCGGCCGCCGGTCCGGGTGCCGGACCATCACCGGTCATCCGACGGATAGCCCGGGGGCCGCGTGGAACGACGTCGCGATCCACGAGTGGGAACTTGAAGCCGAGGGTTGGGAAGACCTGCACCCCCATGACGAGACGACCTACCTGCTGGACGGTGAACTCATCATCGAGTCCGACGGCGAGTCGGTCACGTTGCACCCCGGTGACGTCGCGGTGGTGCGTGGTGGACATCTGGGTCGCTACCTGGCGCCCAGGTATGCGCGCATGCTCGCGATCTACGGGCCCAATCCGTCGGGCGCCCCGAGTTCAGGGTTCCGGTCCTTCCGCATCCCGGAACCGTGATCCGCCAACAGCAGCTCGACCCTGCTGAAGCGGCCCGCCGCAAGTCCGACGATCGCCACCTCCGCGGCCGGTAGCCCAGGCTGAGCCGGCGGGTCCGGGGGGTGCCGCGCAGTCGGCAGCGCAACCCCTTCCATCGCCCGAACCAACACCGGTCCGGATGCGGTGTCCAGTTCGACGCCGGCCACCCGGCCGAACTCGACAACCAGCCGCGTCCACATCACATCGCGATCCGGCCGGATGCCGTCATCGAGAGCGCGCGCCGCCAACCATTCGGCCGGCGCGCAATCCGGTGCGCAGGTTCCGATCACGATGGCCTCGATGCGCAGATCCGCCCCGGTACGCATGGCCGTCGCGCCGAGCGCGGCCGGAGGGTAGACATCGGTGTAGAGAACGCCCAGCGGCGACGCCCAACACTGCGCCGCAAATTCACCCAACCGCGCACCCTCGAAGGTGTCGATCACTCGGCCCCGGGCGGGTTGGGCATCGATCGCCCGTCCCAGGGTGACCGAAACCGCGGGGCCTTCTGCCAGTGCCGGCAACTCCGCGGTCATTTCAGCGATGTAGGCAGCCGTGTCGGTGTCCCAGACATCGGGACGCGCGACGACGAGCACCCGAAGCCCGCTCCCGGCGGCGGCGATGGCGTGCGCCACCGGGCCAGGGTCGGAGCCCACGCAGATGACGTCAACGGCGTCATCCCATGCGATCTCAGTATCGGGTTGCTCTCCCGGCTCCGGAGACTGACCGCCCCCGGCGGGTCTGATCACTGCGCAGGCAGGTCGAGATCGGCAAGTCCAAGCAAGCTCCGATAGGGCACGCCCTCGTCTTCGATCGCCGCCGCTGCGCCGGTGGATCGGTCCGCCACCGTCGCCACCCCGATGACCGTCGCTCCGGCGTCGCGGACGGCGCGTACCGCCGTCAAGGCCGAGCCTCCGGTGGTGCTGGTGTCCTCCACTACCAGAACGCGCTTGCCAGCTACCTCGGTACCTTCGATAAGGCGTTGCAGCCCATGGGTTTTCACTGACTTGCGAACCACGAAGACGTCGATGGGCCGTCCTGGTGCGTGCATGATCGCGGTCGCCACCGGGTCGGCTCCCAGGGTGAGACCACCGACCGCCGTGTAGTCCCAGTCGGCCGTCAGTTCACGCATCAACCGCCCGATCAGGGGGGCGGCCTCATGGTGCAGCGTCGCCCGGCGCAGATCGACGTAGTAGTCCGCCTCTTTGCCGGAGGACAGCGTGACGCGGCCGAACACCACCGACAATCGCCGAACCAAATCGGTGAGCGAGGCGCGGTCGACGGCGTTGAGTTCAGGTGCGGTCACGGCCACCTCCGATTCTCTTCGTGAGCGCACGAACCAACGTGCGCGGGACTATCCGCCCGGCGGTCGTCAACACCTTGTACTGAACGCCGGGAATGCTCAGCACCTTGCCCTTCGCCACGTCCGCGAGACTCTCGGCGACCACGTCGTCAACGCTGAGCCACAACGGTCCGCGGATAGCCGCCATATTGATTCCGGCGCGCTGGTGGAACTCGGTGCGAACGAATCCCGGGCAGACCGCGTGCACGCCGACACCGGTTCCGGTTAAACCATTGGCCAGGCCCTCGGAGAACGACACCACCCAGGCCTTCGACGCCGAGTACGTCGAACCTCGGCCGGACAGCAGACCGGCGACGCTGGCGATGTTG
>SYAB01000081.1 GCA_005787665.1 Actinomycetota bacterium | reverse complement strand
GCGTCGCTTCGGCGGCCTGCGCTCGCTGCTGCCGGTCACCTTCGTCACCTTCGGCCTCGGCTACCTCGCGATCATCGGGGTGCCGCCGTTCGCCGGCTTCTTCTCCAAGGACGCCATCCTCGAGACGGCACTCAACGCCGGCGGACTCAAGGGTGTGCTGCTCGGCGGGGCCACCCTGCTCGGAGCGGCGATCACCGCCTTCTACATGACGCGGGTGATGCTGCTGACCTTCTTCGGCACCGCGCGCTGGACGGCGAAAATCGCCGACAAATACCCGCACGAATCCCCGCCGGTGATGACCGCGCCGATGATCGTGCTGGCCATCGGCTCGGTCGGCGCCGGCGCGCTGCTGACCATCGGCCACACCCTGGCACGCTGGCTGGAGCCGGTGGTCGGCGGCCACGAGGTCCACCACGTCGTCCCGGCGTGGATGATCACCGCGGCCGCGCTGAGTGCCGTCGCAGTGGGTGTGGCGATCGCCTACCGCCAATACGCCACCCGTCCGGTGCCGCAGACCGCACCGGCGGACGTCTCGGGGCTGACCGTGGCAGCCCGGCGGGATCTCTACGGGGACGCCGTCAACGAGGTGGTCTTCATGCGCGGCGGACAGCGGCTGACGCGGGCGATGGTCGCGGTCGACGACGTCGCCATCGAGGGCGGCGCGGGAGCGCTGGCCTCGGCGGTCAGCCGGGCCTCCGACGGTATGCGCGCCCTGCAGACCGGGTTCGCCCGCAGCTATGCGCTCTCGATGCTCGCCGGGGCGGGCCTGCTGGCCGGGGCAATCCTGATCACGGCGATGTGGAGGTGACACCGTGACGGGCTTTCCCTGGCTGAGCGTGCTGTGGGCACTGCCGTTGCTCGGCGCGGTGATGATCGCGGCCCTGCCCGCCACGATGCGCACAGCGGCCAAAGTCGCCGGTCTGGTGGTGTCGTTGGCGGTGCTGGCACTGTCGGTGGCCCTGGCCGCGAACTTCGACCCGGCCGGCGAGCGCTATCAGTTCGTCGAGAACCGGCCCTGGATCGCCTCGTTCGGCACCGGCTACATCCTCGGCGTGGACGGTATCGCGCTGGCGCTCGTGGTCCTCGCCGCCGTCCTCATGCCACTGCTGCTGATCGCCGGCTGGAACGACGCCGACGACCGCCCGCGGATGCCGGTACGTGCGACACACGGCTATATCGCGCTGATGCTGGCCGTGCAGTCGATGGTGCTGATGTCGCTGGTGGCACTGGACATCCTGCTGTTCTACGTCTTCTTCGAAGCGATGCTCATCCCGATGTACTTCCTCATCGGCGGCTTCGGCGGCGCAGCCCGCACCGAGTCCGGCTCCGCGGCTCCCGCCGCCGCGGTGAAGTTCCTGTTGTACAACCTCTTCGGTGGGCTGGTGATGCTGGCCGCGCTGGTCGGACTGTACGTGGCGACCGCCGGCAGCGACGCCTTCACCGGCGGCACCTTCGACTTTCGCGCCATCGCCGACGCCGTCTCGACCGGCGAGTTCGTGATGGCGCCGGTCGCGGCGCATATGGTCTTCGGCGGGTTCTTGTTCGCCTTCGCCGTCAAAGCCCCGCTGTGGCCGCTGCATCGTTGGCTGCCCGACGCCGCGGTCGAGGCCACCCCGCCTCGGCGGTGCTGATGATGGCGGTGATGGACAAGGTCGGCACCTTCGGCATGCTGCGCTACTGCCTGCCGCTGTTCCCGGACTCGGCGAAGCTGTTCGCCCCCCTGGTCATCACGCTGGCGGTGATCGGCATCATCTACGGCGCGATCCTGGCGATCGGACAGACCGACGTGATGCGGCTCATCTCCTACACCTCGATCAGCCACTTCGGCTTCATCATCCTGGGCATCTTCGTGATGACCAGCCAGGGCCAGTCCGGGTCCGCGCTGTACATGGTCAACCACGGCATCGCCACCGCGGCGCTGTTCCTGATCGCCGGGTTCCTGGTCAGCCGTCGCGGCACCCGTGCCATCGCCGCCTACGGCGGGGTGCAGACGGTGGCACCGGTGCTGGCCGGCACCTTCCTGGTCGCCGGACTGGCCACCCTGTCACTGCCCGGCCTGGCGCCGTTCATCAGCGAATTCCTGGTTCTGGTGGGCACATTCACCCGCTACCCGGTGTTCGCCGTGATCGCCTCGTTGGCATTGGTGCTCTCGGCGGTCTACGTGCTGTGGATGTATCAGCGGATGATGACCGGCCCGGTGACCGACGGCAATGAGCACCTGAGCGATCTACGGCCGCGTGAACTGGCGGTGGTGGCGCCCCTGATCGCAATGCTCGTGGTGTTGGGTGTGTACCCCAAGGTGGCTCTGGACGTCATCAATCCGGCGGTGGATCACACCCTGTCCTCGATCCACCAGTCCGACCCGGTGCCCGCACTGACCGCCGGAGGCACCCGATGACCACTCCCAGCATCGAATACGTCCTGCTCTCCCCCATGCTGATCGTGTTCGCCGTGGCGGTCGCCGGGGTGCTCGTGGAGGCCTTCGTCCCCCGCGCCGCCCGCTACCCGACCCAGGTGGCGCTGGCCCTGAGCGGGCTCGTGGCGGCTTTCGGCGCCGTGGCCGAGGTCTACCGGGGACTCGGCGAAGGGCGTACCGCCGCGGTGGGCGCGGTCGCCGTCGATCGACCCGCACTGTTCCTGCAGGGCGCGGTGCTGTTGGTCTCGGTGGTCTGCGTATTGCTGATCGGCGAGCGCCGCGACGGATTCGACACCGGCGCTTCGGGTTTGGACGCCTTCACCCCGCAGGCCTCGGCGGTACCGGGCAGCCTCGCCGAACAGGTCGCGATCAAGGCGAGGATCGCCCAGACCGAGGTGTTCCCGCTGACCATGTTCGCCATCGGCGGCATGATGCTCTTTCCGGCGGCCGGCGATCTGCTCACCATGTTCATCGCTCTGGAGGTGCTCTCCCTACCGCTCTACCTGATGTGCGGGCTGGCCCGGTTCCGGCGACTGCAGTCCCAGGAGTCGGCGCTGAAGTACTTTCTGCTGGGCGCGTTCTCCTCCGCCTTCTTCCTCTACGGCATGGCCCTGCTGTATGGCTACGCCGGAACGCTGAGCCTGACCGGGATCGCCGAGGCGCTGGCAGTCGGCCCGGGAAACCGGTCGCTGGCGCTGCTCGGGACAGCCCTGGTGGTCGCGGCGTTGTTGTTCAAGGTCGGCGCGGCGCCCTTCCATGCCTGGGTGCCCGACGTCTACCAGGGAGCACCCACCCCGATCGCGGCGTTCATGGCGGCCGCGACCAAGATCGCCGCTTTCGGTGCCCTGATGCGGGTGCTCTACGTCGCCGTACCGGCGCTGAAGGACGACTGGCGCCCGGTGTTGTGGGCGGTGGCGATCCTGACCATGGTCGTGGGCACCGTCGCCGCGGTGACGCAGCGCGACGTCAAGCGGATGCTGGCCTACTCGGCGGTGGCGCACACCGGATTCCTCCTGACCGGCGTGATCGCCGACAACCCGGCGGGGATCTCCGGCACGCTGTTCTACCTGGCTGCCTACGGGTTCAGCACGGTCGGCGCGTTCGCGGTGGTCAGTGTCGTCCGCGACGTCGACGGCGGCGAGCAGACCGAGTTGGCCCGCTGGGCGGGCCTGGGCCGGCGCCACCCGTTGACCGGAGTGGTGTTCTCACTGTTCCTGCTGGCACTCGCCGGAATTCCGCTCACCAGCGGGTTCGTCGGCAAGTTCGCGGTGTTCAAAGCCGCGGGCGAGGGCAGCGCCATGCCGCTGGTCGTCGTCGGCGTGCTCGCCAGCGCCATCGCCGCCTACTTCTACGTGCGGGTCATCGTGCTGATGTTCTTCACCGAGGCCCCCCGACACCCTCCCCTGGTGCTACCGCCCAGTTCGCTCAGCGTCGCGGCGATCGGGGTGGCGGCCGGGTTGACGATCGCCCTGGGCGCGGTGCCGCAACCCCTGCTCGACCTGGCCGGTACCGCGGTTCGCTTCTTCGGCGGCTGAACCCCGGCGATCAAAGCGCACGGATGCGGTTGTTCCTGGCGTTGTGCTCCAGTTCGCAGAGTCCCAGTTCTTCCATGAGTGGGGGGACGTACACCCCGAAACGGCCGCGAAGACCCTTCTTCAGCCCGTACCAGCCGCCCACCGGGTTGTCGGCCGCCCGGGCCCACGCCTCGACGCTGCCCTCCTTGGCCGGTTTCCCCTCGTCGGCGCCCCCGAGTTCCACCCAGTCCCCGGCCGTCGTCAGCATCGCGTGCAGGTCCTCGACACACCGGGCGTCGTAGTGCAGCACCGTCGAACCGACGGTGCACACCAGGATCCGTTTGCCGCCGAGGTCATCGACGTACATGGCGAACTCCGATGTCCCCGGGGCGGTCGTCAGCCTCCACGGGTCATCCCTACCCCGATCCAGAATCGCTGCCACGCCGCACCTTTCACCTGTCGGGACGTCCCGCCCGAAGCGTAGTCCGACCGGTGGGCACCGTCGAGGACTATCGAGGACTACCGGGCACCGCGACGCTTCCGATCGGCCATCAACACACCGAGGACGCACACCGCCGAGAGCGGGTAGACGGCGAAGAGGGAAGCTGACGGTGCGGATCCGGTAGCGACGCCGAGGAACAGCGAACTGTCCCAGAGCCCATGCAGGATCATCGGCAAGATCAGGGTGCCGGATACCCGCCGGATCGCATACAAACCGCTGCCGATGATGAAGGTCAGCACCAGTTGCGCGGGCACCGCCGACACGGAGAGACCGAAGAACATGTTGGGAAGGTGCAGCGCCGAGAACGACACGGTGCTGACCAGCCACACCATGGGCTCGCCGAACCTGCTCCGCAGACCGACGATCATGCTGCCCCGGGTGGCCATCTCCTCACCGAATCCGACGCCCAGTGCCCCCAGCACCGCCCACAGGATCAGCGCGGCGGAAAGCCCGTCGCGGCGAACCCCGAGAAGGTTGTCGAGGATGACCAGACCCATCGCGACCGGCAGGATCCACACCCACCGGGGGCCGGACCTCGACTCCTCGAAGAGCGCCGCACCCCACCAACCCAGTCGGCTGACCGCGACCACCAGGACGGCACACCCGGCCAGGGTGGGCAGCGCGTACCACAACCTGAGGGTCTCGGCATCCTCGCCGATACGGCTGTAGTCAACCCCGTTGACGGCCCACACGGCGAAAAAGACGGCCAGGTAGCCGAGGTAGAGCGCGACGGCGATGCGTACCGACGGCGCGCGCCGCGGGCTCACCGCCGGCCCCGCGGCGGACGGGGCACCGCCATCACCCCGGTGACCACGATCGCCGTCATCTCATCCAGCCAGTGCTCGTCAAGCCCCTCCCCGGGCCGCAACAGGACCCGCAACATCGTTGCCCCGCCGATCACCTCGATCAGCCGGTCGGGATCGACGTCGCGGCGCACCTCCCCCCGCCGGACGGCCTCGGCGATCCGCTCGCCCACCGCACCGAAGAGTCCGGCCAGTCGCGCCATCACCTTGTCCTGCAGCCCCGGGTCGGCAGCCATGTCGGCCACCAATCCCGGTAGCGCCGCCCGGGTGACCGGGCTGGTGAAGACATCCCCCGCGGCGGCCAGCATCGCGCGGATGTCGGCGCCGATATCGCCCGCGGGGGCAACCAGAGCGGAGGGGGTCGCCGGAATGGCTGCCTCGTGGACCAGTTCAACTTTGCTCGACCACCGGCGATACAGCGCCGTTTTGGACGTTCCGGCACGGTCGGCGACCGCCGCCAAAGTCAGATTCCCGTAACCACTTTCGACCAGCAGTTCCGCCGTCGCGCGCAGGATGGCGGCGTCGATCCGCGGGTCGCGGGGCCTCCCCGCCACCGCGCCCTGGGCTTCGGCAAAGTCCGGTCTCATATCGCTACCGCGCGTATCGTAATGGCCCGGAGGACAGTGTGACCAACAAACCAACCGTCGACACCGAGGTCTCCCGGCTCCAGCGCTCCGGCCGGGACACCAGCGCCCTGCCGTCCGTACTCGGCCGGTGGTTGTCGACCGTCATGCCCGGTGGCACCGCCCCGCAGGTGACGGTCGAGAGCGGCATCGACTCCAACGGTATGTCCTCGGAGACCATCATCCTGACCGGTCGCTGGGACCAGGACGGCACCCCGGTCCAGCAGAGGTGGGTGGCCCGGGTCGCCCCTACCGCGGCCGACGTACCGGTGTTCGCCTCCTACCGGATGGACCACCAATTCGAACTCCTGCGACAGGTGGCCGAGCTGACCGACGTCCCGGTGCCACGGGTGCGCTGGATCGAGCCGACCGGCGAACTGCTGGGCAGTCCGTTCTTCCTGATGGACCATGTCGAAGGCCTGGTGCCCCCCGACGTGATGCCCTACACCTTCGGCGGCAACTGGTTCGCCGACGCGCCCGCCGACAGGCAGCGTCGGCTGCAGGACGCCACCGTCGACGTCCTGGCCCGGCTACACGCGATACCCGATGCCGCACAACGGTTCGCCTTCCTCATCGACGTCGATCCGCCGGGAGACACCCCGCTGCGCCGGCACTTCGCCTGGCTCGGTGACTGGTATCGGTTCGCCGTCCCCGACATCGGCCGCTCACCGCTCGTGGAGCGGGCGCTGGACTGGCTGGAGGACAACTTCCCGGCCGAGATCGCCACCGGCGAGTCCGTGCTGGTCTGGGGCGACTCCCGTATCGGCAACGTGCTCTACCGCGACTTCGAGCCGGTGGCGGTGCTGGACTGGGAGATGGCGACCATCGGACCGCGGGAGTTGGACGTGGCCTGGATCATCTTCGCGCACATGGTGTTCCAGGAACTCGCCGGTTTGGCGGGGCTGCCCGGATTGCCGGAGGTCCTGCGCGAGCAGGACGTCCGCGACACTTATCGTGAGACCACCGGCGTCGAACTCGGCGACCTGCGCTGGTTCTACATCTACTCCGCGGTGATCTGGTGCGTGGTGTTCATGCGCACCGGTGCGCGACGGGCGCACTTCGGGGAGGTCGAGAAACCCGACGACGTGGAGACCATGTTCTACCACGGGGGCTTGTTACGCCGACTGCTCGACGAACCGGATGAAGGAGTTGTGTAAAGAATGCTGGGCCCCACTGACGAATACCCGGTACACCAGGTTCCCCAGCCGATCGCCTGGCCCGGTCCGTCGGATCGCAACTTCTACGACCGCTCCTACTTCAACGCCCACGACCGTACCGGCGACATCTTCGTCATCAGCGGCATCGGCTACTACCCCGGACTGGGCGTCAAGGACGCGTTCCTCCTGGTTCGCCGCGGCGACGTCCAGACCGCGGTGCACCTGTCCGACGCGATCGACGCCGACCGGCTCAATCAGCGCGTCAACGGCTACCGCCTGGAGGTCCTCGAACCTCTGCAGACCTTGCGCATCTGCCTCGAGGAGACCGAAGGAATCGAATGTGATCTGACCTGGGAGGGGCTCTTCGGGGTGGTCCAGGAGCAGCGCCACGTGATGCGGTCGGGCGCCCGAGTCACCCTGGACGCCCAGCGCTTCGCCCAACTCGGCTCGTGGAGTGGGCATCTCGTGATCGACGGCGAACGGATCGACGTCGATCCGACCACCTGGATCGGCACCCGCGACCGTTCCTGGGGCATCCGGCCGATCGGCGCGCCTGAACCGCCCGGCCGTCCGGCCGACCCACCCTTCGAGGGGATGTGGTGGCTGTACGTGCCGATGGCATTCGAAGACTTCGCCATCGTCGTGATCATCCAGGAGGAGCCCGACGGATTCCGGACCGTCAACGACTGCACCCGGATCTGGCGCGACGGCCGCGTCGAGCAGTTGGGCTGGCCCAGGGTCACGATCCACTATCGCTCCGGCACAAGGATTCCCACCGGGGCAACCATCGACGCGACCGACCTGGCCGGCAATCCGGTCCGCTTCGAGGTCGAGTCCCGACTTCCGGTGCCCCTTCACGTCGGTGGGGGCTACGGCGGCGATTCGGACTGGCTGCACGGAATGTGGAAGGGCGAGAACTTCACCGAGCGCCTGACCTACGACATGACCGATCCGGCCATCATCGGGCGCTCCGGCTTCGGGGTGATCGACCACGTCGGCCGCGCGATCTGCCAGGAAGCCGGCACGACCGCCGAAGGCTGGGGCCTGTTCGAGCACGGCGCACTGGGCCGACACGACCCCTCCGGCTTCGCCGACTGGCTCACCGTCGCGCCGTGAACGGTCGCGGGCCCCTCACAACGCGTCGATGATCGCTGCCAGCGCGTCGACCGTAATCGGCCCCGGCTGGTAGAGACACACCGTGTCGACCAGTCCGTCGGCGGCCTCGGCGCGGTCTCGGATATGGGCGGCGATCTGAGCGGGCGTCCCGCACGCGGCGATGGTGTTGAGCATCTCGTTACTGATCAACCCGCCCATCTCGGTCCACCGGCCCTGTTTGGTCATCGCGTGCAGTTCGGGCTGGAGGTCGCCCCAACCGTGCACTTCCAGAACCGGACGGTAGGCCGGGGTCGACCCGTAGAACGCCAACAGCCTCCGGGTGGCCTCGTGGTCGCCCGGATCCTCGCCCACCGACACGATCACCTCCGGCACCACCGCGAGATCGTTCGGGCGGCGCCCGGCAGCCGCCAGACCCTCCCGCACCCCCGGCATGGTGACCTCCCGCAGGAACCGCGCCGAGCCGAACGGCATCACCAGCAGCCCATCGGCCACCTCGGCGACCGCCCGCGTCAGTCGTGGGCCCAGCGCCCCGACGTAGATCGG
>SYAB01000080.1 GCA_005787665.1 Actinomycetota bacterium | reverse complement strand
TCGCAGGGCAAATACGTTGCGCCGTCGGCGATCTCGGCCCAATTCAAGGGCATCTGCCCGTTCGCCAGCGAGATCATCGTCTACGGTGAGGGCAAGCCGTTCTGCGTCGCGCTGGTCAGCCTCGACGGCGAGGGCCTCAAGGACTGGGCGGCCGACAATGGACTGGGCGACAAGACCTTCGGCGAGATCGCCCGCCACGAGAAGACCCGCGATGCGGTCGCCGGCTATGTCGAGGAACTCAACAAACACCTCAACCGGTGGGAGCAGGTCAAGCGGTTCGCCATCATCGACCGCGAGCTCACCGTCGAATCGGGTGACCTGACCCCCAGTCTCAAGCTCAAGCGCAAGGTCGTGGTGGACAACTTCCACGACCGTATCGACGCGCTCTACGCCTGAGGGTTGACCGATCCCCGCGAGGCCGACGGCGACGGAGGAGTTCCGACGCAGGTCGGTCAGTGGGACCCCGATCTGACCCGCCACGTGGTGGACCTGCTGCGCCCGATCGTCAAGATCTACCACCGCTGCCAGGTCCGCGGACTCGAGCACATCCCGCCCGGGCGATGCCTGTTGGTGGGCAACCACTCCGGCGGGTTGACGACACCGGATTTCGCGATCTTCGCGGTGGACTACTACCGGCGATTCGGCTACGAACGGCCCCTGTACGTCCTGGCGCACGACTCGCTGTTCCATGGGCCCGCCGCCGCGCTGCTGCCACACCTGGGCATCATCGCGGCGAATCCGGCCAATGCCGCGGCGGCCCTGGCCACCGATACGGCCGTGCTGGTCTTTCCCGGCGGGGACAGGGAGGTGTACCGGCCCACGGTGGCGGAGAACGTCATCGACTTCGCCGGCCACACCGGCTACGTCACGGCCGCGGTGCAGGCCGACGCGCCGATTGTCCCGGTGGTCTCCATCGGTGGCCAGGAGACCCAGATGTACCTCAGCCGCGGGACCTGGCTGGCGAGGGCCCTGCACCTGGACAGATTCGAACGCCGGGTCCTGCGCACCGACATCCTGCCGGTGTCGTTCGGATTCCCGTTCGGGCTCAGCGTGCTGGTTCCGGTGAACATGCCGCTGCCGTCGAAGATCGTCAGCGAGGTCCTCGAGCCCATCGACGTGGCCGGTCCGTGGGGCCCCGACCCGGACGTGGCGAAGATCGACGGCCGGGTGCGCCGGGCCATGCAGGCCGCACTGGACCGACTGGCCCGTCGGCGCCGGCTGCCGATCATCGGCTGAGGGTGTCCGTGGGCAACGTTTGGGGACCGTTCGACGATGAAGAGGATGTGATGGCGAGGGGAAGCATGATCTGGTCGCGGGTGGTTCTTTGCGCGGCGGCGGCTGCCGGTGTCGCACTGACGTCCGCGGTGGCCGGCGCCGACGCGCCGGTTCCCGCTGTCGGATCGCCGTGCCCGGCCGAGTTGGCGCAGGCCATGACCCTGCTGGACGACGGGCGCACCTATGTGCGATGTGAGCCCGCCGTCGGCTATGCGTGGGCAGAGGTCCAGACGCCGTTCGACCCCCATGACACGTGGCTCAGTTACGGTCCGGCGATCACCCTGCACGGGCAGGGGATGCGAAACCCCAATCTGTCCTCGGGGCGGTGGACGGCGACCCCGCAGGATCCCGAGGCGATCTGCCGGGCCGTGCAGACGACGGTCGTGGAGGCGGGGGTGCTGGCCACCCCGGTGGTGTCGGAGGGCGAGCAGGGTCAGCCGCTGGACCTGGAGATGTTGCCGAAACTGTTCTATGCCGAACTCTCCGGTGACTGTCTGTGGGTCAGGGACTGACCCCGAGTCCGACGAATGGGGTCGACCCGCCAAGCACGGGGGGATGGCTTGACGGGCCGACCTGAGCATTGTCGGTCAAACGGACTACAAATGGGGGATTTCCGCCCACGTGTCCGCACTCAGCCGCCGGTGATGACGTTTCCGGGTAGCGCGGTCGGCGCCGGGCGCGCCCTCACCGAGGGGGTGAAGGAGTTCGGCCCGTCCGGCTTCAGCGTCGGCGCCTTCTCGGTCGGCGACACCTGCCCGCCACTGGTGGGTGCCGGGGCACCGGAGGTCTTGGTCGGTTCCGGCGTCTCGGCCGGCTTGTCCTTGTCCTGGCCGCACCCGGCGGTCATGGCCGTCATACCGACGATGGCGGCACCGCCGAGCACCAGGCCGATCCGGGTCGATACCTTTCGCGAACCCATCAACGCATCCTCCCTGTCAACATTCACTCTCCTGGACCATTGAACGCCTCTCGCCCCCCGGTCGACTAGGGAGGAAAGTCACGGTTGGGTCTCCTGGAAGCGACGTTGCGCATTGTGTGAGATGTGACACACTTCTCTGGCGTGGCGTTTGTCCGGTGAGGGGAGTTGGGGCATGTCGATGACGGGGCGTGGGGCGCGGATTGCCGCGGCGGTGTTCGTTGCAGGGCTGTCGGTCGCCGGTCCGTACGCCACCGGCGTCGCGGTGGCCGAGACCGGCGAGGATGACGCCTCATCGGCTTCGGCGAACGCCGATCCGGCCGGAGCATCCCCGTCGGCAGGCCCGGGCAGCGGTCGGGCCGATGCCCGGCCGTCGCGCTCGGGGGCGGGCGCTTCGCCGACGTCTCCGTCGGCATCCCAGCGCGCCCGGGTACCGGGTCCGGCGGCGAACGGGATTCGGCCCGGCGCCAACGGCGGTCAGCGATCCGGCGAATCGACTCTGCGACGGCTTCCGGCGGCGGTGTCCGGCCGGGTGCCGGGCCCTGCTGCGGCGCGGGCGGAACGCTCACAGACCGCACCGATCACCGACCCGCAACCGTCTCGGGAGGCGCCCGTCCCGCCGGCGGCGGTCGCCGCCACTGTCGTTCCCCGGATAACGGCGGTTGCCGACGCGCAGGGAGCCGAGGTCGACCGGTGCGAGAACTGTTGGGCCTTCGGCTATTCCGGCGGTGGCGGGGGGCGCGAGACACCGACGGGTTTTCTGGTCCCGGCTCGGCCCGTTGAGGTCGTGGGTTTCTCCATTACCCGGGTGATCGACCGGGTCGGTAACTGGTTGTCGACGCTGCCGGCCAATCCGATCACCGCCCGCCTGTCCGGCGGGTTGTGGCTGCTGCGCCGCGCGATCTCCCCGGTCGGCACCGGGGTGGGACTATGGGGTTCGGCGGACTGCGTGGCGACCAAGGACTGCACCGGGCAGAATCTCGACGGGGCGGATCTTCGAGGTGAGGACCTCGCGGCGGTGAACTTCGCCGGCGCCTCGCTGCGCAGGGCCGATCTGAGCGATGTCCGGCTGACCGTCGCCAATCTCAGCGATGCCGACCTTGGTGGGGCGACCCTGGCGGGTGCCTCGTTGAGTGGGGCCACATTGCTGGCGGCGGATCTCACCGGCGCCTCGCTGGCCGGCGCGTCTTTGCCCAATGCCGATCTCGGCGGCGTGAACCTGACCGGTGCAGATCTCTCGTGGGCGAATCTGATCGGGGCGAATATCGCCGGTGCGACCCTGACCGGGGCAATCTGGCGTGACACCACCTGTCCGGACGGGTCCACCTCCAGCAGCGGCTGTTCCAGCCTGCTGAGCAGCGAGAACAAGCCGGGATTGATCTCCTCGGACCGGCTGAAAGTGGTCAAGGAGACAGGTGAGTGGAACGGTGACGAGCCGGTCCTGCTGACCACCCTGCTCACCACCACCCTGGGCTACGCGGGCAGCTCGAAGTCGAATCTGGTCGACTCCACCCCCAACGAGATCGGCAGCGGCGTCGATGCGGGCAACGAGGTCTCCATTCCCGATGAGGCCGGAGACACCTGGATCAACTACTGGTCGGAGACCGACGGCGACGGCCAATTGGTGAAGGGCTTCATCCCGTTGTCGATGATCGACGTGGCGTCCGCGGCGATCAACAAACGACCGGTTCCGATTCCGGTCGTCGTTCAGATCACGTTCGCCCTCGAGGGCGACATGAGCTTGCCCGGCCTGGTGGGTGGCCTCGGCTCGATGTTCCTGCAGGAGAAGCTTGATGCGCTCGGGCGCGAACTTGAGGCGACGAAGGTGTACGTGGGCACGACGCTCAAGAGCGTGACCGTCACGTCGGGCGGTTCGGGTTACACCGAGCCGCCGGCGGTGACGTTCACCGGCGGACATCGCGTTGACGAAGAAACAGGCATCGCCATCGGCAAACCCGCCGAAGGCAAGGCCATCGTCACCGGTGGCGTGGTGACCGGAGTGGAGATCACGGATTCCGGCAGCGGGTATATCGGCGTCCCGAAAGTGATCTTCGAAGGGGGTGGGGGATCGGGGGCGGCGGCTGACGCCGTGCTGACGGACACTCGACCGCAGGGCGACCAGATCAATGCGGTGTTGGACGACGCCAAGAAGCGAATCGTGGAAGCACTCGATGTGCGGTGGTACGAGTACGTCGCCCTGGCGATGAAGCGGATCGGGGACTGGTTTTTCAGCGCCGCTGATCCCGATGATCCGGTCGCGCTCAGCGCGACACTCCTCATTCCCGTCGACGCTGATGTGATCGACTACATCAAGGCTAACGGCGGTCCGAAGGAGTTCGGGTTCGACGACAACTACACGAGGCTTGTCGATGCCGATGGCAACAAGGACAACGGCCAACAAGACGTCGAAATACGGACCGTCCCGTTCGATGCCAACATTCAAGTCCGCTACGGGCTGCTGGTTCCGGCGGGCACGACCGGAAATCAGCCACCGACGTGGACCACGAAGTACTCGGGCGAATACCTGGAGAACAAATGGGCCGAATGGGAAGTCCAGACCCAGGCGTGGGCTCGCGCCACCTGGAAGTAAGGCGTACTGCCTATCGCGGCGCCGTGACGAACCGATCGGCGATATCGGTGAAGGCTGTCGCGGCGTCCACGTAGTGAATCGAGCGGCCTTCGCCGCATAGGGCACACAAGCCTTCCGTGCCCTCGGCCCGCCCGTCCCGGTCGGCCAGTCCGAAGGTGTACGTGCCCAGCACGGCGCCGAGGAAGGTGAACCCGGTACCGCCGAAGTGGCTGTGCCCCCCGGCGAATCTGCGGTAGTCGGTGCGGACGTCGAAGTACCGGCCGGCCGGGTAGCGCTCCGCGTCGCTGCGGCTGTAGCTCCAGAGACGCCCATCGGGCAACAACACCTGCAGGTTCGCGGTGTCGATGACGAAACCCTCCGGCGAGCGCCGTCTCAGCGCGTTGCCGAGGCGGCCGGGACCGTAGCGGACCCGCTGCGGAGTGATGTGGGTGGCGAGCCGATCGGCCAGAGTCTTCAGGCCGGCGGCGAGTTCCTCGGCGGCCGCCTCGATCGCCTGCGCGTGCGCATCGGCCTCGCCGACGTCCGCCGGATCGGCACTCGATTTCCCTGGCGCCTGGTCTACGTCCATGAATTTCCGCATTTCGCTCATGACCACGGTTCTTGAGTCGCGAAGCCCTGCGTCAGAGTAGCGCGCGGGCCCCACGACGGGCGGGGGATTCGAAGTCTGGCCGGAAAGGCCGGAAATGGAAGATCGGCCCGCCATCGGGGGGTGTTGGCGGGCCGATCGTCAGCGGGCCTCTACGAGTTCCGCCGCCGACAACATAACAGATGTTATGCCGGCGACTCAAGGGTTGATTGCGGGAGTTTCCGTCATCGCGATTCCCACCGATGCGCCTCGGCGTCGAGTTGTGCGGAGAACAATTCCGCGAGGGCAACCGCCTCGCGATCCCGATCGGCGAGGCGGCGGTTGTCGTGGATGCACCGCCCTATCCACCCGCCGAGAATCAACAACGCCCCGGACGCGGCGGCCAGGACGGCCAATGCCGTTGTCGTCGTCATGGCCGGGACGGTATCGGCAGGGTCGGACAATCGACGATCATCGACCGCATATGCTCGCTAACTGCAAGAACTCTGGTGCGCGATACTGGGATTGAACCAGTGACCTC
>SYAB01000079.1 GCA_005787665.1 Actinomycetota bacterium | reverse complement strand
CCCCGGTCCGCCGTTACCTGCGGGGCCTGCGGCTCAGCGACGAGCGCACCGCGGCCGAGGTGACGGTCGGCAACCTGCTCGACCACACCGCCGGCTGGTACGGCGACGAAGGTTTCGCCACCGGGGAGGACGCCTTCGCGCTGGCCCGGTATGTCGACACCCGGTTGCCGGAACTGCCGCAGCTGTTTCCCCGCGGGGAGTTCTTCTCCTACAACAACTCCGCGTTCGGACTGCTGGGCCGGCTCGTCGAGTTGGTCGCCACGACGGACTACAACGATGCGATGCAAAAACTGGTTCTCGGGCCGCTGGGTCTGGGTAACACCGTCCTCGACCGCGGCGCAGTGCTCAAACGGCCCTATGCCGACGGGCACACCGCGATGCCGATCAACGGGCGGGCATCGGTCGCGGTCCAGACTCCGCTGTGGGTCCCGCGCAGCGCGGATCCCGCCGGGGGAATCTGGTCGACCACCCGGGATGTGCTGCGCTACGCGCGGATGCACATCGGTGTCGAGCCGCCGGGCCGGCCAGCGCTGCTGCGGCCGGAGAGCCGCCGGGCCATGCAGGATCCCGCCGTGCGGGTTCCGGGGTTGGCGTTGTCGATGGGCCGCAGCTGGTTCACCCAGGACGTCGAGGGGGTCCGGGTGATCTCCCACGACGGCGACACGATGGGTCAACGCACGGTGTTCGTCGCGGTCCCGCAGCGGCGCTTCGCGTTCGTCCTGTTGCTCAACGGCCAGCCCGGTGCCGAGGTCGGGGTGGCGGCCCTCGACAAGGCGCTGTCCCGCTACCCGGGATTGGCACCGCTGTCGGGCCGGGTGGGGCTGGTTCGTGCGCTGCTGGTTCCGCCGGACGCCCCGACCGTCGAGCTGCCATCCGGGGACCAGCGGTCCTACCAGGGCCGTTACGCCGATCCCGGCGCGACCGAGACATTCCGGCCCGCCGGTTCCGCTTTGGAGCGGACCGTGGAACTGACCCCCGAGCCGGGATCCTGGCAGCCGGCCATCGCGCCGCCGCCCCCGGAACCCGAGCGGGTCGGCTTCCTCGAGCCCGATCTCGGGGTGGCCGCCGGGATGCGGCTGCCGTTCGTGCGCAACACCAGCGGAGAGGTCGGCTGGGTGGCCGACGGATTGCGGCTGCGGCCGAAGGCCTGAGACGTCCCACCACCGCGCTGTCAGAGGGCCGCGGCACACTGGCGCACATGATCGCCGCCGCCCTGCTCGACATGGTCCTGCCGCTGGAGTGCGGCGGCTGCGGGGCGCCCGCCACCCGGTGGTGCCCGCTGTGTCAGGCCGCCTGGCAGGTCCGCGCCGACCATCCGCACGTCCTCACCCCGCGGGTGGACCCCGGGGTTCCGGTGTTCTCTCTGGGCCGGTATGCCGGGCCGCGGCGGCGGGCCGTCGTCGCGGTGAAGGAGCACGGTCGCCGCGACCTGGTCGCCCCGCTGGCCCGCGCGCTGGCCGCCGGGGTCGAGCAGCTGACCGGCTGGGGCATCGTTGGCCGTCCGCTCACCGTGGTTCCGGCCCCCACCCGGCTGCTGGCCGCCCGCCGGCGCGGCGGTGACCCGGTCACCCGCATCGCCGCGGCCGCCGCGATACCAGGCGTCGCGGTGGTCCGTGCGCTGCGGACCGCGGCACTGGTCCGCGATTCGGTGGGCCTGGGCGGCGCAGCCCGGGAGCGCAACATCGCCGGCCGGGTGCGCTTGACGGCGATACCGGCGGGGGAGGTCCTCCTCGTCGACGACGTCGTCACCACCGGCGCGACCGCACGCGAAGCGGTACGGACGCTGACCGCGGGCGGGGTTGCGGTGACGGCCGTGCTGGCACTGGCGCATGCCTGAGGGACACCATGACGACGGGGACACCATGACGAAAAGGTGGCACCATCGCACCGACACCGACTACCGTCGGGCTCTACACAGCGAGAGCGGGTTGGAGGTGGTGCTTCGGCCTCTGGCGCCGGCGGGTGACGGTTGGCTTATACCCCGTGCGGCGCAGTCCACCACTGTCAGGCTGGGCGCGCCAAGTCGTGCCCGCGAATCCGAAGAAATGAGTTGCCAAGCATGTCAACCCAATCCGTGAACTCCTCCCAGACCGCCGACGACACTCAGGGCGCCGACATCCCCGCCGCGCACGTCCAGGTGACCGGCCGCAACGTCGAGGTTCCCGACCATTACCGGGTCTACGTGGGGCAGAAGCTGGCTCGCGCCGAGCGGATCGACCATTCGATCCACCGCTTCGACGTCGAGTTGACCCACGAGAACAACCGGCGGCAGCGCAAGAACTGCCAGCACGTCGAGATCACCGCGCACGCCGGCCGCGGGCCGGTCGTTCGCGGGGAGGGTCGCGCGGATACCTTCTACGGCGCCTTCGAGGCCGCCGTCCACAAACTCGAGAGCAGGTTGCGCCGCGGCAAGGACCGCCAGAAGGTGCACTACGGCGACAAGACCCCGGTCTCGGTGCGCCAGGCCACTGCCACGCTGGATCTCGCCGAGGCGTTCAACCCGGAGGGCTCCGCGCCGCCGTCCCCGCCGGCCGAGGAACACGAGCCCGGCCACGTGGTGCGGATCAAGGAGCACCCGGCCAAGCCGATGACCGTCGACGACGCGCTCTACGAGATGGAGCTGGTCGGCCACGACTTCTTCCTGTTCCACGACAAGGAGACCGACCGGCCCTCAGTGGTCTACCGCCGGCATGCCTACGACTACGGATTGATCCGGCTGGCCTGATCGGCCGTTTCAGCGCGTCGCCTAGGATGGAGGGCGCTCAAGCCTCCAATATCCAGGGGAAGCCTCCCCTCAATCGTTCCAGGGGAACATGTGCTGTCGAAGTTGCTGCGCCTCGGTGAAGGTCGCATGGTCAAGCGCCTGCGGGGGGTGGCTGACTACGTCAACTCCCTCTCCGACGAGATCGAGAAGCTGACCGACGCCGAACTGCGGGCCAAGACCGACGAGTTCCGCACCCGCGTCGCCGACGGAGAGGCCCTCGACGACCTGCTGCCCGAGGCGTTCGCGGTGGCCCGTGAGGCCGCCTGGCGGGTGCTGTCCCAGCGCCACTTCGACGTTCAGGTGATGGGCGGGGCGGCCCT
>SYAB01000078.1 GCA_005787665.1 Actinomycetota bacterium | reverse complement strand
GGTGCCGATGTAGTTGTGGTTGAGCATCCGGGCTTCTTCCTGAGCCAGGACGACAACTCTGCGGGCGCGATCGGTGAATCTCTCGAACATCGCCAGTTACCTGCCCTCCGTCACCTGGTGCGGCGGTAGTCACCGTGCACCTGTCGGTCCACTCTAGTGGGCGGCGACGCGAGGTGCTCTCCCCCTGCTCGCCGTCACCCATCCGTCATCGCGGACACAGCGGTGCAACGCATCGGGCCGCAGATTCGTTTCCCGCCGCAGGGGGCTTCGCGCGGAGCGAAACTCAGGTCGCGGCGTGGAAGGCCTCGATCACCTCGGCCGGAATCCGGCCACGGGTGGACACCTTGTGGCCGTTGCGGCGGGCCCAGTCCCGGATTGCCGCACTCTGTTCCCGGTCGATGGTTCCCCGCCCGCCTCGACCCGGCGCCCCCGTGCGACCGCGCCGACGACCGCCGACGCGGCGCCCCGCGTCGATCCAGTGTTTGAAATCGTCGCGGATTTTCTGGGCATTCTTGGCGGAGAGATCGATCTCGTAGCTCACGCCGTCGATGGAGAATTCGACCGTTTCATCGGCCGGACCGTCACCATCGAAATCGTCGACGAGGGTGACGGTGACTTTCTTCGCCATGAATTTTTCCTCGGTCTCTCTTTGCACAAGGCAGTTCGGCATTCGCCAACGACAATGTGCCATAAAGGCGCACCGAATTACAAGTAACTCGAATCCGTGGTGTTCAGTTACCGTGGCGGCGAACAATCGGGAACAACACGGTCTCTCTGATCGAAAGGCCGGTAAGCACCATCAATAACCGGTCGATCCCCATTCCGGTTCCGGTGGTGGGCGGCATTCCGTATTCCATCGCCGCTAGAAAGTCCTCGTCGAGCACCATGGCCTCGTCATCGCCGGCGGCTGCGGCGACGGCCTGGGCTTCGAATCTCTCCCGCTGAATTACCGGGTCGACGAGTTCGGAGTAACCGGTGGATAGTTCCAATCCACGGACATACAGGTCCCACTTTTCGGTCACTCCGGCAATACTGCGGTGCGCCCGCGTCAGCGGAGTCGTCTCGACCGGGAAATCCTTGACAAATGTCGGCGACCACAATGCGTCACCGACGGTGTGCTCCCACAGTTCTTCGATGAGTTTCCCGTGTCCGTATCCCCGGTCCCGGGGAATCTCGACGCCGAGTCGCCCGGCAATTGCGAGCAGGTATTCGAAGGAAGTTTCCGGGGTGATTTCCTCGCCGAGGGCCTCGGAAAGGGACGGATACATTTGGATCGACGGCCATTCACCGTCCAGGTCATAGACACTGCCGTCGGGCAGCTGAACCTGCCGGCTGCCGATGGCTTCGTCGGCGACTTCCTGGACCAGTTCTCGGATCATGGTCGCCGAGTCCTCGTAGGTTCCCCAGGCCTGGTAGGTCTCCAACATCGCGAATTCCGGCGAGTGGGTGGAGTCGGCTCCCTCGTTTCGGAAGTTCCGGTTCAGCTCGAAGACCCTCTCCAGCCCGCCGACGACACATCGTTTGAGGAACAACTCCGGTGCGATCCGCAGGTAGAGATCGGCGTCCAGAGCGTTGGAATGGGTGACGAAGGGACGGGCCGCCGCCCCGCCGGCCTGGGTCTGCAGCATCGGCGTCTCGACCTCGAGGAAGCCGCGACGATCCAGGCTGTTGCGGACAGCACGTACGACGGCGATCCGCTGCCGCGCCACCGCCCGGGCCTGGGGGCGCACGATCAGATCGACGTAGCGCTGGCGGACCCGCGACTCCTCGCTCATCTCCTTGTGTGCAACCGGCAGTGGACGCAGCGCCTTGGCCGCCATCTGCCAGGAATCCGCCAGCACGGAGAGTTCGCCGCGGCGGGAGCTGATCACTTCACCGCGCACGAAGACGATGTCGCCGAGGTCGACATCGGCCTTCCATTCCTCCAGGGCCTGCTCCCCGACCCCGGCGAGGCTGATCATCGCCTGCAACTGGGCGCCGTCGCCCTCCTGCAAGGTGGCAAAGCAGAGCTTGCCCGAATTGCGGGCGAAAACCACCCGGCCGGTCACTCCCACGACTTCTCCGGTGCTCTGGTCGGGCGCCAGATCCGGGTGGGCAGCGCGGACCTCGGCCAGCGAGTGGGTGCGCGGCACCGACACCGGGTAGGGCTGACGATCCTGTTCGAGCAGCCGCCGGCGTTTGGCCTGCCGGATCCGGAACTGCTCGGGGACATCGTCGGCCGCGGCCTCAGATTCCGGGGCGCCGGCCGCCGGCCGGTCAGCATCACTCACGGCGTGCCAGCTTAAAGGGCCTTTTCGATCATGCGCGTCAGCGGGCGGCCTTGGAGCGCCCACGCTGGCCGTCCTGATTGCGCTCGTAGACCATCCGCAGACCGTCGAGAGTGAGGTGCTTGTCGTGGTGGCCGACAGTGGTCAGTTCGGGAAGCATCAGCGGAGCTGTGTGCCCGGTGGCCACCACCGCGACGTCGCGGCCGGCGAAGCCCTCCACGTCCGCCCTGATGCGAGCGACCAGGCCATCGACCAGCCCGGCGAACCCGAACACCGCTCCGGATTGCATGCATTCGACGGTGTTCTTGCCGACGACCGACCGGGGCCGGGTCAGTTCGACCCGGCGCAGCGCCGCCGAGCGGGCGGCGGCGGCGTCGGAGGACAGCTGCACACCCGGAGCGATCGCGCCGCCGAGGAACTCGCCTTTGTCGGACACCACGTCCACGCAAATCGACGAGCCGAAGTCCACCACGATCGCAGCGGTGTGGAACTTCGCATAGGCAGCCAGACAGTTCACGATGCGGTCGGCGCCCACCTCCTTGGGATTGTCGACCAACAGGGGAATCCCGGTCCGGATACCCGGCTCGATGAGCACATGCGGAATGCCGGGCCAGTATTGGCCGAGCATCACCCGAACCTCGTGGAGTACCGAGGGCACGGTGGACAAACCAGTCGCCCCGGTCAGTCGCTCCGAGTCGTCACCGATCAGACCCTCGATCGTCAAGGCGAGTTCGTCGGCCGTCACCTCTGACTCGGTGCGGATCCGCCACTGCTGAGCAACTTTCGCGTGCTCGCCTGACCCGGAGATCAGCCCGACGACGGTGTGGGTGTTGCGGACGTCGATTGCCAGCAGCATGCCTACCTCGCGCTCCCGATCCCGCGGAACATCGGTTCCGGGTTGCAAATCCCGCGGAACATCAGTTCCGCCAGGCCATTTCGTGATCATCCCCGCCGCCCCGGTGATCCGGTACCGGGCCACCGGCGGGCAGATCGATCGCGATATTGTCGAGCAGTCGGGTACCACCCAGGCGCGCGGCGACAAGCAGTCGGGCCGCGCCGACGGCCGGAGCCGGCTCGAGCCATGGTCCGCGCAGTTCGAGGTAGTCGGTCTCGATGGCGGGGACCTCGTCGAGAACGGCCCGGGCCGCGTCGATGACGGCAGCCGACCCCCCTCCCGCGGCGTACCGCCCTGCCAGCAGGGCGGCGGAAAGTGCGCCGGCCTGCTCGCGATCCTCAGCACTCAGGAAGCGATTGCGGGAGGACATCGCCAGACCGTCGGGTTC
>SYAB01000077.1 GCA_005787665.1 Actinomycetota bacterium | reverse complement strand
CGCCGGCTTCCACCAGTGCGGCGGCGGCGCCGCGGGTGGCGACGTTGCCGCCCACCACCTCGACCTTGTGCCCGACCTCGCCCTTGACCTTGCCGACCATGTCGAGCACGCGGCGGTTGTGGGCATGTGCGGTATCGACCACCAGCACATCGACTCCGGCATCGACCAGCGCCATGGCCCGTTCCCAGGAGTCGTCGCCGACGCCGACCGCCGCGGCGACGAGCAGCCGGCCGTCGCTGTCCTTGGTGGCGGTGGGGTGCTTCTCGGTCTTGACGAAGTCCTTGACGGTGATCAGCCCGGTCAGCCGGCCTTGGCCGTCGATGATGGGAAGTTTCTCGATCTTGTTGCGGCGCAGCAACCCGAGCGCGGCGTCGGCCGTCACGCCCTGATGAGCGGTGATCAGCGGCGCTTTGGTCATCACCTCGGCCACCCGCTTGTCCATGTCGACTTCGAATCGCATATCGCGGTTGGTGATGATTCCCACCAGCGCCCCGCCCGGATCGACCACCGGCAGACCCGAGATGTGGAACCGGGCGCACATGGCGTCCACTTCGGCCAGGGTGTTGTCCGGCGAACAGGTCACCGGGTCGGTGACCATGCCCGCCTCGGAGCGCTTGACCATCTCGACCTGGCTGGCCTGCTCGGCGATGGACAGATTGCGGTGCAATACGCCCAGGCCACCCGCGCGCGCCATCGCGATTGCCCTCCGGGCCTCGGTCACGGTGTCCCTGGCCGAACTGACCAGGGGCACCTTGAGGCGGATCTTGCGGGTCAGCTGGCTGGCGGTGTCGGCGGTGGCCGGCACGATGTCGGAGGCCGCGGGCAGCAGCAGCACGTCGTCGAAGGTCAACCCCAGCATGGCGATCTTGTGGGGGTCGTCGCCGCCGGTCCGCACGGGACCGGTGCTGCCTTCAGAACGTGACATCGGGCGCGGCCTCCATCGACGGCGGTACGGGGCTCTTCATCCTATCGGCTGCCCCGTTCGCGTAATGTGGAGGCGTGCGCGACCACCTGCCACCAGGGCTGCCACCCGATCCGTTCGCCGACGACCCGAGTGATCCGACCGCCGCGCTCGACGCCCTGGAACCCGGCCAGCCACTGGACCCGCAGGAGCGTGCTGCCGTCGAGGCCGACCTGGCCGACCTGGCCGTCTACGAGTCCCTGCTGGCCCACCGCGGCGTCCGCGGTCTGGTGGTCTGCTGCGACGAATGCAGCTCGGACCACTATCACGACTGGGACATGTTGCGCGCCAACCTTCTTCAGCTACTCGTCGACGGCACCGTCCGTCCGCATGAGCCGGCCTACGATCCCGAGCCGGAGGCCTACGTCACGTGGGACTACTGCCGCGGCTACGCCGACGCCTCACTGAACGAGGCGACGTCGGACTACTACGACGGGTCCCGCTAGCCGCCGACCGGCACCGGGGGCACGACGGCCGTGGTCGTCAAATCCGCCGGCGCATCTGACTCCGTCGTCGCCGCATCGGTGGTCGCGGTCTGCTGAGTGGGGGCTTCGGAGGTCGCAGCTTCGCGCTGCGTCGCCGTCGTCTCGGTTTGCGTCTCGGTTGCCGTCTCGGTTGCCGTCGTCTCTGCTTGCGTCTCGGCTTGCGCGGTCTCGGCCGCCGTCTCGGCTTGCGGGGTCTCGGCCGCCGTCTCCGCCGCAGCCGGCGCCGCTGACGTCGTCGGCGATGCGCTCGGCGATGCGGTCGTCGTGCGCGGGGGCGCACTGGTCGTCGGGGCGGCACTGGTCGGCGTCGTGGTCTGCTGGTTCTGCTGGGACGTCGAGGACGAGGCCGCGGAAGAGGGCGCCGTCGTCGGCGTCGTCGTAGGTGCCGCCGAGGCCGACGTGGATGCCGAAGCGGAACTCGACGACGGAGCAGACGTCGAAGCGATGCTGCTCCCCGATGTCGCGGTGGTGCTGCCGGTCGCCGACGGCGACGTGGTCGTCCCCGAGATCGACGACGAGGTGGCCGACTCACTTTGCGGAGCGCTGGAAGTACTGGTCGGAGCGAGCGCGGGCACCAGTTCGCTGGCCGACGGCGGTACGGTGTAGGTGATCCCGGGGGGCGCGGTGGCGGCCGGGTCACGCTCCACGACCTTGGCCGACAGATCGTTGAACTGGTCGAGCAGGTCCTGCTTCTGCTGCTCGTCGCCGATGCTGGCGACCTGACTGCTGACCGCGACCAGCCTGTCCTGGGCCTGCTCCCAGTCGCCCTGGGCGATCAGGCTCTGAACCTGCTGCATCTCGGTGCGGGCGGCCAGGGCCACCTGGTCGTCGCGCACCTGTTTGGGCGCCCCGAAGAGCATCGTCCGCAGGCCGTAGAGCGAGTCACCCGGACCCGCCCCGGACACCACGGCACCGAAACCGCCGATGGTGAGCACGGCGGCCGCCGCCGCGCCGACCACACCCAGCCCACGCCGGTTGCGGCGGGGAGTGCTGCTCAGAGGAGGATTGCGCCGATCCCGCACCGGCCTGGCCGGCCGCTCGCCGAGGCCAGCGTTCAGCGCGGCAACCGCGTCGGATTCGGTGATCAGCCCGCTGTCGGGGGGCCAACGAGTCTCGTCGCGCCAGCTGCCCAGCAGGGCTGCCAGTTCGGCGTCGGCGGCATCCAGGGGGGCGACCGGTCGGCCGCCGGCCAGCGCGTCGACGAAGCTGTCGGTGCGGCGAATCTCCTCCATCGACGGCTCGTGGCCGGATGGCGGTTGATGAAGGGGCGGCCGGTTAGACATAGTCACTCCCCGATCCGGCGATCTCGGCCTTGAGCCGGGCCAACGCGCGGTGCTGGGCCACCCGAACCGCTCCCGGGGTGCTGCCCACAGCCTCGGCGGTCTCTTCGGCGGACAGTCCCACGACGATCCGCAGAGTCAGGATCTCGCGTTGCTTCTCCGGCAGCAGTGCCAGCAGTTTGGTCATCCGCGCGGCGGAATCGGCCTGCAGTGCCATCTGCTCGGGACCCACGTCCAGTGAGTACCGTTCCGGGACCACGTCGGTGGGATCGGAGCGGTTGCGGGCCGCGGCGCGGTGAGCGTCGGCGACCTTGTGTGACGCGATGCCGTACACGAAGGCCAGGAAGGGGCGTCCCTGATCCTGGTAGCGCGGCAGCGCCTGGATGGCGGCCAAGCAAACCTCCTGTGCAACGTCGTCAGCCGAGAGACCACTGCGCTCCGTTGATCCGATCCGCGCCCGGACATACCGGACGACGACGGGACGGATGGTCTCCACTACTTCCCGGAGGGCATCGCGACTACCGGCCACCGCCTCAGCGACGGCAGCGTCGAGACGCTCTCCTGGAATGGTCATCGACGACGGCATCTCCAACGTTACGTACAGGCGTTTTAGGCGGATGGGGCTCTGCTGGTGACTCAGCTAGTGACAATATCGGCCGCGGCCGCTGATCGGCGGTTAGCGGCCGTTCCAACGGCCCCCGTGGCGGATCACAAAGGCCGCGCTCCGGTGCCGGATTTCCTCGATCTGCGCCGGGCTGTGAACCACGCTGCCGATGTCGCCCAGCAACCGGGACAGCGCCCAGCGCAGCGGTACCAGACCGTAGGCCCCGGCGTCGGCAAGAGCGCTATCGGCCAGTGCTCGTGCCGCCGGAAGGTCCCCGGCGCAACACAGTGCCGCCGCCAGGACGACATCGCTCTTGACCCGGTGACGGCGCAACACCGGCAGGGACGCCCCGGCCAACTCGCGCGCGCGCCGGGCATGGACCACGGCGGCACCGCCGTCGCCGGCTGCCATCGCCAACTCCGCACCGACCCAGGCCAGCCGGATCGCCTGCCGGGGCGGGGGTACCTCGGCACGGGAGTGCAGGTCAACCGCCTGGCTCAGCAGGGTCGATGACAGCGCCAGGCGCCCGACCCCCAGCGCATCAGCGGCAAGACCGGCCAGGGCGTCGACGCCGGCTTCCGGATCACCTCCGGCGCCCGCCCAGGCCAGGCCATCCCGGTCGCGGGCCGGCCAGTGCCAGCCGAGCTGGCGGAGAAACGAGGCCCGGGTGCTCAGCGCCAGCGACATCAGGCGCCCCGGCCTCTGGGTGCGGGCCAGTTCGGCGAGATCGGCCCGGGCCCGGGCGTAACGACCCTGCCCGCCGGCAGCCACCGCCCGCAGCCACAATTCCTCCGGACCGCAAGGTTCCGGCAACGGCCAGCGGCCGGGTTCATCGCCGAAAGCGGCGGAGGTCATCACGGGGGACATAACGGGGGACATCGGGTCGCGACGCTATCAATTCGTTAACACTTTGTGCTGCCGGTGTTACGACGGTGTCACGATCGGCGGCCCGACGCGCCCCGACCGCGGTTGCCGCCCTCGAGTCCCCTGGCTAAACCCCGACCCGGGACGGCGCAGATGAACGTGACGTTAATTCTGGCGCTATTCGAGTGCGATTCGGCGCGAATTGCGTGTGTTGACGTGCCCGCGCCACCCCTCCTAGCGTGAGCGATGCGAGTAGTCACCGGCGACTGCACAAGAACATTCATCCGTCACTCATCAGTGCGAAAGATGCACGCAGAGAAGGGATTCGACATGCTTCAGCCGCAGGAACTGCCCGGCCCCAACGCAGACCTATGGGATTGGCAGATGCACGGCCTGTGCCGGGGCGTCGACTCGTCGATGTTCTTCCACCCGGACGGGGAACGTGGCCGGGCACGCGCACATCGGGAGATGATGGCCAAGCAGATGTGCCGCCAGTGCCCGGTCATCACCCAGTGCCGGACGCACGCCCTCCAGGTCGGCGAGCCCTACGGAATCTGGGGCGGACTCAGCGAGTCGGAGCGGGAGCTGCTGCTCAAAGGCGGGATTCGCCGCCGCACGGCCTGATCACCGGGGCGCCTCAGCCGCGGGTCATCGACCCGAAGTAGTAGGTTTCGCGGCCGGTGGGGAAACCCCCGCCGTCGGTGGCGATGTGGACGTGGTCGAAGTGGTTGGCGGTCTCCGAGCCGTAGTCGGCCGTCCAACTCGGTGCCCCGATCCCGGGGTAGAGACCCTGTCGCCAGATCACGTGCAGCACGCCCCAGCGTTGGGCGTTGGCCAGCGCATACCCGGCGATCTGATTGCCCAGTTCGATGCCCTCCGGTGTCTGGTGGTTGGGACTCATCACGTCGATCGCCAGCCCGTTGGGGTGCCACGGCAGGGGATCCTGCCGATGTCCGCCGATCGTGCCGATCTCGAGGAACATGGCGCTGATCGCCCGCGCCGCCCAGATCGTGTGAACCTGGAGACCCCCCTCGGGGGCGACGCCGGCGGGTAGCGCCAGCTGGAAGTCCTGCGCGGCCATCGGGGCGCTGGCCGCAAGGAGTTCGGCCTCGGTGGCACTCGTGACGGTGGGCGCGGCGGCGGGTGCCGGAGCACCGGGGCCGACCGGTGCCGCCACCGGCGCCGCAGGCACCGCAGCGGGACCGGGGGGCGGCGTCGGGTGCGTCTGGGAGTAGAACATCGCCACCGAGACGCCGATCGACGCCGCCGCAAAAAGCCAGCGACCCGCGTCGGACAACTTCGTCACGACGTGCACTTTACTCGCGCCACCGACCGGACCGGACGGCTATCGAACCTTCCCTCGCCCGGGGAACTAGCTCCCGTTTCACTCCACTGACCCATGTCAACCGGGATGGCGATCCGCCACCATGGACGCATGGCCCAGTGGATCGCGTTCATCCTCCTCCTGGGTATCCCCGCCTGGTGGTTCTTCGTCGGCAACGGGACGCGGGCCAAGGACACCCAAGACGACCAGCCGATGGGCTTTTTCCTGCTGGCCTCCGCCGACGTCGAGATCGCCGCCGGACCGAAAACCCTCAACGAGGTCGAAACCGCCCTGGACGCCTTCTGGGCCGAACACGACCAGGTGGCGGCATCCGTGCAGATGGAGGTCGGCATCTCGGCGGCGGAACTGGCGGCCAATATCGTCGAGCACGGCAACGCGGCGAGCATCCGGATGCGCATCAACCTCAGCCCATGCCAGGTTCACGTCGACTTCATCGACGACGGTGGTCCGGTCGAGGTCGACCTCGGCTCGGTCGTCATGCCCGGCGAGTTCGCCGAGCGGGGTCGCGGCCTGGCCATGGTCAAAGATGCGACGAGCAGGCTGTCCTACGAGCGCCAGCAGGTGGGCAACCGGTGGACGTTCGTCAGCAAGGAATTCGACCGGGCGAAGAAAGTTCTCGCGAAGCAGGGCTGATCCGCGACGCCGCAACCCGCTGGCCTGCTCACGCCGATCCATCACCCCCGAGAAGCACATGGGGCGCACCGCGGTGCGCCCCATGTGCTGTCGATCGGGTAGGTCAGTGACCGTGCCCGTGGTGGCCGTGCCCGTGGCTGTCCTCCTCGACCGGCTTCTCCACCACAGCGGTCTCGGTGGTCAGCAGCATCCGGGCCACCGAGGCCGCGTTGACGACCGCCGAGCGGGTCACCTTCACCGGGTCGATGACGCCGTCGGCGACCAGATCGCCGTAGGTCAGCGTGGCGGCGTTGAAGCCATGGCCGGCCGGCAACTCGCCGACCTTGTTGACCACCACCGGACCATCCAGGCCGGCGTTGGCGGCGATCCAGTGCAGCGGGGCCGACAGTGCCTCGGAGAACACCTGGACACCGAGCGCCTCGTCACCGGTCAGTGACGCGCGAAGACCCTCAAGCGCCGCGCGGGCCTGCACCAGGGCGCTGCCGCCACCGGGAATGACGCCCTCCTCGACCGCGGCCTTGGCCGCCGAAACGGCGTCCTCGACCCGGTGCTTGCGCTCTGTGAGCTCGGTCTCGGTAGCCGCGCCGACCT